>CAYRLT010000050.1:0-1734 GCA_964425095.1 uncultured Luteolibacter sp. | reverse complement strand
CCGAAGATCCCGGTGGCTCCTTCCGTCATGGCCTTTTTCCAGTCGGAGACCTGGACCGGATGGATGTCAAATTCCTTGGCGATCTGCTGAATGGTTTTGATGCCCTTGAGCGCTTCGAGCGCTACGCGGGCCTTGAATTCTTCGTTTTGCTTTCATTTTGTGTGATTCAGGTTCGGGTTAATGCCCGCCCCCGGCCACCACAATCATAGCTTAGCTCCTGGCCCGATTTTCGGGGTCCGCCTCACTGCGGTTCCATTTCTTTTTCCAGGGCGATATGACTGACGCCTGACTATTATTGGACTGCCGGGAACCGGCGTTGACGGCAAACCGCCGCCCCGCGAGACTCCCCGCCATGCGCGACATCATTCTGGGAATCGATCTGGGAACCACCAACTCGGCCGTGGGCACCGTGGATTCCGGGTTTCCCATCCTGCTCGCCAACGAGGACGGAAAACGCATCATCCCCAGCGCAGTCTGGATCGGCCGTAATGGGGAAATCGAAGTCGGTGCCGCCGCCCTGCGCCGCCGCACGATCGAACCGGACCGCGTCATCACGAGCATCAAACGCCTGATCGGCCGCCGCGCGGACGAGACGGAGGAACATTTTCCCGTGGCCGTAGCCACGACAAGCAACGGCTTACCCCAGATCTTGGGCAAATCTCCGGAGGAAATCAGCGCGGAAATCTTGCGCGAACTCAAACGCATCGCGGAATGGCGAATGGGCGCCACCATCACCAAGGCGGTCATCACCGTGCCCGCCTATTTCCACGATGCCCAGCGCGCCGCCACCAAACGCGCCGGCGAACTCGCGGGGCTGGATGTCGTCAGAATCATCAACGAACCGACCGCCGCCGCCCTAGCATACGGCCTGGACAAACTCAGCGAGCACTCACGGGTCGCCGTCTATGATCTAGGCGGCGGCACATTCGATCTATCGATCCTTGAAATCCAGGACGGCGTCTTCCAAGTGCTCGCCACCCATGGCGACACCCGCCTCGGCGGCGATGATCTGGACGCGCTGATCCTGCGCCGCATCACAGAGCGTCTGGGCATCGGCGAAATCGACAGCACAACTCGCGTGCGCCTCATGGAGGAGGCGGAACGAGTGAAACGCTCCCTATCAGAAAATGACACGGCGGTATTTCGAGTGCCGTTTTACGATGGTGCCCGCAGCATCGAGGAAACCATCACACGCAAGGACTTGGAAACCATCGCCGCACCATGGATCGGCCGGACGCTGCGTCATTGCCGGCAAGCCCTCGCGGATGCAGCCCTCACCCCAGAGGATTTGGATGCGGTGGTCTTGGTCGGTGGCAGCACCCGCATCCCCGCCGTTCGCCAAGCCGTGGCCGATCTTTTCAAACGCGACCCGGATGTTTCCCAACACCCGGACGAAGCGATCGCACTCGGGGCCACCATCCAGGGAGGCGTGATGAGCGGTGCGCTGCGACAAATCATTTTGCTGGATGTGACTCCGCTCAGCCTCGGTATCGAGACTTTCGGCGGGTTGATGAATGTGCTCATTCCGCGCAACACGACCATCCCATGTAAAGCCGGCGAGATGTTCACCAACGCCGCAGACGGCCAAACAGCGATGCGCGTGCGCGTGTTGCAAGGCGAGCGCGAGATGGCGCGCGACAATTGGGATCTCGGCGATTTCAACGTCGGCTTCGCTCCCGCGCCGAAGGGCCAGACGCGGATGGGGGTGCAGTTCAAGATCGATGAAAACGGCAT
>CAYRLT010000049.1:0-8138 GCA_964425095.1 uncultured Luteolibacter sp. | reverse complement strand
CAATGGCGACGAACAATTCAATCCCAACTTCAACTACACGCAAATCGGCAGCAAAGGCACCATTCAACAATCGGCAGACATCGTCTGGCGCGTCCGCCCGGATGTGAACTCAGCCTCCCCGCTCCTGCTCCGCACCGCGTCTTTCAACTTTTTCTTCGGCTCCATTTGGCAGAACCAGAGCATGTTCTCCACTGGCTTCAACAATCTCTCTCCCACACTGCTCGGCGAGGATAGCTATCACCTTCTTCGTGAAGGGACTGCGATGGAATCCTTGGCCCGCCTGCCGGCATTCAATCTCCGCGGAGCCGTCTCCGATAAAAGCCCGTTGCCGATTCCCGGCGACGCCGTCGGTTTGCGAAACTTCGAGGCGGAAAGGATCCAAAGCAATTCCCTCGGCACAGTCCGAATCCTGCCGAAATTTTCGATCATCGACGGCACCGTGGTTTGGAATGGCGGAACCAACCCTGAATCCGCTCCGCAGTCTAACGGCGACCTGCAAATCCCGCCCTCCGAGCACGACGCCATCCGCAGCTCGGTGGACCGTCTCCAGCTGCGGGACGAGATGGATCTACGGTTGAAACTCGCCCGTCTCCGCTCATGGTTTCACACCGATTTCCGCTACACCCGTGATCTAACCATCCAGAAGCCCTCAATCCCAAAGCAGGTCGACGGGCATAGGTCGCCGTCCGCATTGGCGCAATTTCTGACCGAAGTCCAAGCCGGGCATTGCGAATATTTCGCCACCGCCGCCACCCTGATGTTGCGCGAGATCGGCATTCATACCCGTTACACCGTCGGCTATGCTGTGATGGAAAACGATCTGAAACGCGGCGGTTTCGTCATCCGCGGCACCCACGCACATGCCTGGTGCCGCCTCTGGGATGAGGGCGCTGGCAAGTGGGTTGATTTCGATCCCGCGCCGCCAGACTGGGTTGCCACGGTTTCCCAGCAAACCTCCATGCTGCAAAGTTTCTATGATTTCGTGAAACGCCTGCGTGAGGATTCCTTTATTTGGAGAAACGATCCATCGAACCAGCTTGCCGTTTCGATCATCATCGGCGTTATCGGTATGATCTTCTCCTTTTTTATCATTCGACGTCTGTGGCTTTCAAAACGCCAGATTCAGAGCCCAATGTCATCCGGCGATTACTGCGGTCCCATTATCCGGACGCCGCTGCACACCTTGGAAATTCCCGCTCGGAAACACCTTGGTCCGCGTCCGCCCGGTCAACCGTTCGCCGTCTGGCTGGCCCGCCTCCGTCCAAGCCTTCCGGATGCGCAATTGCTAGACGAAGCTGTCGCCCTTCATCAACAGCTACGCTTCGACCCCGTGCCCCCACCGCAAGACCACCGCCAACGCCTCGAAACACTCGCCCGCCAACTCGAGGCGGGGCTTTAATCGACCGCGATGAAGCGAGGCGGATTCTCGACTTGCCGGGCGCGATCCTCTTGATGCATGATGGCCGCAATGAATGAAGAAATCAGTTTGTGGAAAGGCAGTCCATCGCAGTGGTTGAATCTCGGGCCATTCACCGTCGCATTCTTGCTTACGGTGGGAATCATCGTTGGCGGCGTGTTTTTCCCACCCGCCTTCGCCGGGCTAATTCTGCCGTTCGCATTTGTGATATGGAAATATCTGGTGGTGCGGATGGAAATTTTCGAGCTCACCAACGAGCGACTTCGCATCACCCGCGGCGTGATCAATCAGAAGATCGATGAAATCGAACTCTACCGCGTGAAGGACTCAGTGATGGTCCGCGTTTGGTGGATGCGGATCACCGGTTTGGCCTCAATCCAGCTGGAAACCTCGGACCGCAACATGCCGAAGCTTGTGATTCCTGCGATCCGCGGCGGAGCCGACATGCGCGAACTCCTCCGCAAACAAGTGGAGCTCCAACGCGACAAAAAACGCGTCCGCGAATTGGACTTCGATGATGCTGGTGAGGATGTGTTTGAGGCATGAAACGGTGGGTCTGGCTGCTGCTGATCGCGTTGCTGGCTGTGGGCACCGGTGCGGGCTGGTGGTTCCGGGAGCCGTTGTGGAATGGGTTTCAGCAGCTGACGACGCGTGTTAAATCGGCGGATAACAAGCTACCCAAGCCGGATCCCGAACGCTATGCCGTGTTGATTTCAGAACTAGCACGTTGGCGTGGCGATCTAGCCGCACGCTACCGGAAAGCGCCCAACGCAGCGGAACGCAGCGCCGTGGAGCATGATGCCCGCGTGATCTTGGAGCACACGCTGCCCGCCATGATGCGCTGCTGGCTCGGCACGCCGTGGGATTTCAACGGCACCGCCGCGAAACCCGGTGGCGGGCGCATCGCTTGCGGGTATTTCGTCGCCACGGTGCTTCAGGATGCCGGATTCCAAGTGAACCGATACCAACTCGCCCAGCAGCCCTCGGGAAATATCATGCGCTCGTTTCTCGAAAAAAACGCCTGCGTGCTCAGTGTCGGCCAGCCTTACGGCCAATTCGCCGACGCCCTGCAAAACACCCGCCCGGGCATCTACCTCGTCGGGCTGGACACCCACGTGGGGTTTCTCGTGAAAAACAGCGCTGGCTTCCGTTTCATCCACTCGTCCGGCTCGCAGCCATGGTGCGTGGTGGACGAGGGCCGCGACGAGGCGGGCGTCCTGCAACGCTCAAGCTGGCGGATGCTCGGAAACCTCACTGCCGACCCAAATGTCATGCAAACCTGGCTCAATGCGGAAAAAATCACCGTGCGCGTCCGCTGAGAGAGCTGTAGATCCAAAAATGTCCATTTTCTGATTCATCTCGCGCGTCATGAAATTTCAAAGCCCGCGGGCACGGCTGCCCTGGATGACAGCGCGACGCTCGATTTCACGGTCTAAAAACACTTGAACGGCGGACTTCGGCAGATTCCATTTCGGGCCGATCAGCAACGCTTGATCGGCCACTCCAAACAAGCGCTGGATGATGAGGCCCGGTCGCAGCAGTGGCAAAAATTCGCAGAGGAAATCGGCGTATTCTTCCAGATTGAACAGTGGGAACGGCTGCTTGCGATAGCGTGCGGCGAGGATCGAGCCTTCGACGATGTGCAGGTGGTGGAGCTTAACGAAACGGATTTGTGGGAAGCGATTGATCTCGTCCGCCTGTGCCAACATCATTTCCCGCGTTTCCCATGGAAAACCGAAGATCGTGTGAACGCATAGATTGAGCGGGGTGTGTGCGAGCGAATCCAATAATGAGGTGAGTTCGCCGTGGGTGCAGGCACGATTGATTTGTCGCAGGGTGTCATCGTGGATCGACTCCATGCCAAGCTCAAGATCCACAGCCAATCGGTCGGTATAACTTTCCAACAATGCGATTTTTTCCGCATCGAGGCAATCCGGGCGTGTGCCGACCGCCAGTCCGACCACATCTTTCGGGCAAACGGCGAGGGCTTCATCATAGAGCACCCGCAATTTTTCGACTGGAGCGTAGGTGTTGGTGTTCGGTTGAAAATAAACGATGAATTTTTCCGCGCCGTAATGTTTCCGCGCGCGAACGATCCCTTGTTCGATCTGCTCGCGGATGCCGGGCAGCGAACGCGGCAGGACCGGCGTGTAGGAATCAACATTGCAATACGCACAGCCCCCGCGGCCCTTGCTTCCATCGCGGTTCGGGCAGGTAAATCCGGCGTCCACGATCACCTTGAACACTTTCATGCCGCCGAATTTCGTGCGCAGCCACGCGCCGTAGCCGTTGTAGCCTTTTTTGCCGTGATCGAGCGGAGTGACCATGATGCACTGCGGTGCCTGAAATCAGGCTTTCTGTAGTAGGGAAGACGATTTCAAGTTCTTCAAGCAACACAATCACCGCGGCCCCACCGAACAAGCAAAAACCCGTTGCCAAGGCATTAAAAGCACTCGGATTACCGCAAAGCCGCGAAGGTCGCAAAGGGTCGCAAAGAATATTATCAATAAGGATATGGATTTCTGGGTGGCTTTTGCGCCTGTTCTACCGGGTTTCCCACTATTTTTAACCTCTTTGCGCTCCTTTGCGGCCTTTGCGACTTTGCGGTGAAAAACTCTCTTGTTTTGACGCCTCAACATTGAGCAAAAACTAGGGAAACCCGTGATTTCCTTGCCATTCAGCGCGACCCACGCTCATCTTTTCGCCAGCGCCATGAAACAATCCGTCATCATCAGGACATACAACCAGCCCGATTGGCTGAACAAAGTGCTGCACGGCTATCTCTATCAGACGTTCACGGATTTCGAGGTGCTCATCGCCGACGACGGCTCGGACGAACGCACCAAGGAGGTGGTTGAGAATTTCCGCCAAATCGCCACCTTCCCGATCCAACACGTCTGGCATGCCGATGAAGGCTACCGCCGCCAAACGATCCTCAACATCGCCCTGCTGGAGGCGGAACATGAATACATTCTCATGACGGATGGCGACTGCATTCCGCGCCCGGATTTTCTCGCGGTGCATGCCCGCCACGCCCGGCCGGGACGATTTCTATCAGGTGGATATTGCAAGCTGCCGATGGATCTCAGCCGGCATCTATCACTCGGCGATATCGCGAGTGGCCGCGCATTCGATGTGTCCTATCTGCGCCAGCATGGACTCAGCGAGTTTTCTCCGATCTTCAAACTCGGCCTGCCGGTTTCACTAGGCCCGCTGATGGATAAAATCACGCCCACCAAGGCGACTTGGAACAATTGCAATGCGTCCGGTTGGGCCTCCGACCTGATCGCCGTGAATGGCTTCAACGAGGACATGCAATACGGCGGTGCCGACCGCGAACTCGGCGAGCGCCTGGCAAATCGCGGCATCGCCGGTGTGCAAATCCGCTACCAGGCGATCGTCCTGCACCTCGACCACAAGCGCGGCTACAAAACCCCGGAGACCATGAAAAAAAACCAAGCCATCCGCGACCAAGTCATCGCCACGCGCAGTGTCTGGTGTCCTAACGGTATTAAGAAGGATCTTCAATCATGATCAAACGCACAGGGAAATCCATTGAAGAGTTCTTCCGGCGGATACGCCCGCATTTCTCGCCCTCTCACCGCCGCGCTTATGGTCGGATGCTTGGGCGTGGGCTTTCTGAACACCGTGAAGGGGAGCAGATCGTGGTTTGTGACCTAGCCAACGCGGCGATCGATGCGGTGGGTGGCCGTTACTATTCCGGCATGGTCCGGGACTTGATCGACGCCGGATTCTTCCCTGTCTTCGTAGCACACTTAACCACCGTCTCAAGCTTTGTCATGAAGGGAAAGAAATCCCTGTTGCTGAAGAATAGATTCGGAGTGATCCGCTCGCTCAAGGAGCTTCAGAAACCGTATTTTTTAGTAACGGACCGAGAGGGACCGGTGCCGGAGCTTGCCATGAAAGTTGTGAACATGGTTTACGATCATCGCTTGCGTGAGACATCCGAGGACATGGAAATGCCGTTTTTCGTGCACCCATTTGTCGGCGCCATGATTAAGCTGCCACACCCCTACCGAGCCGAAGACCCGAGAATGGCCAGGATCTTTTTCGGCGGAAACACTACGGAATCCCGCTACAGCAAGGACTCGATCGGCAAGACCTATCGCATCCTCACCCGCCGCGAGGTGCTCACCGTGGCCATCGAAACCGCCGGAGATGGAATTCACCGACCGACAAACGCCATCGAGTGGCTCGCCTCCAAGGAGTCTTATCCATTCATCATGTTTGAGACCCAGAAAGGCGGTATTCCCAGGGAGCGCTGGATCGATGCTCTAGCAAATTCTGATTTCTTTCTCGCCTGTCCAGGCGTGGACATGCCGCTCTGTCATAATCTCATCGAGGCGATGGCCAGCGGCGCGATTCCCATCTTGCAGTATGCCGCCTATCTGCCGACTCCGCTTGAAAACCGCGTCAACGCGCTGACCTTCGACAGCGCAGACTCTCTGCGCGTAGCGGTGAAAACCGCCCTTGAAATGTCACCCGAGGAGGTCGTTCAGCTGCGTATGAATGTTAGCGCATACTATCAGAAGCATCTCGCGCCGGGGTGTTTCGCGCGTAGATTGTTCGATGGCGCATACACACGCAAAAACCTGCTCTTTAACGCCTACCGCGTGCCGCGATGAAACGCGTCTGGATTCTAGACGAAAGCAGTCAGGGACACGTTGTCCAATCGCGGGGTCTCGTTCGGGAACTTGCCAAGGTGGTGGATTTGCAGGTCTGCGAAGTTCCCGCCCGGCTGAACACTCGCAGCGGTTTCGCCAGATCCATTGTCAAACGCTTGTTGCGTCGATGGCATTGGAGTTGGCTATTTCATGCCACCCATTCGGTCGGGAGTCTTCCTGCTGGCAAGCCTGATTTGCTGATCTCAAGCGGCCCGCGATCCATGCAGGCACTGGAACATCTGGCGGAAATCTTCGGATGCCCGGCGGTATTCGTGCAGGGAACCGTGGAGGTGCCAGAGAACAGTTTCGCCGCCGTGATGCGCCCGTTTGAGGGGGTGAGGCGTAAGGACTTTATTTTTATACCTCTCTTGTTCACTGAGATAACTCCCGATTCGGCCGCCGCCGCGAGGGATTCCTTTTTAGTGGAAAACCCGATTTGGCCGAAAGGCCCCCTCAACACGCTTCTAATCGGGGCCTCATCCGCGAAGATCCGCTTTTCAGAGAATGACTGGAAGGAGATCGCTTACATGGTGAACGACTTCTGGAGACGCGATGGCCGCCAATGGCTGATCACGACCTCCGGTCGTACGGGCAGCGCGCTCGAAGATTTGTTACGAAAAGAGATCGAGCCGGACGCCATCTTGGATGCCGTCTGGTATTCGAAAGCGCCTCGCAAGGTCACCAAGGCGTTCCTCGGACTGGCGGACCGTGTATTCGTGACGATGGACAGCCTCACCATGCTGACCGAGGCGGTGGCCTCGGGGCGGCCCACTTGCGCGCTGTGTCCAGCAGCGCTGACCGAAGATCGGTCCAACACTCACTTTCAATACTCGCTTGATCTCGCTGCGAACGGTTTCATTTCCCAGATACGGCTTGGCTGCGGGACTGAGTCTCCTCCCACCCCGCTCGTGCCGCCGCCGGTCGATTACTCGGGCGCCATCCGTGAACTCACCAACCGTCTTCAATGGAACGCATGACTCAACAAGCTCCATGCCATCTGTGCGTGACCCACTCGCCGCTGGTTACTCAAATTTTTGAGGGGGTTATGCGTCAGCTCGCCATTCCGGCGGATGATGTCCGTTCGATCGCACGGCGCGACGCACCGTTTGCCGGCGTCGGCATGCACCTCGATAATCTATCCGATGAGATGGAGCTTTGTTTTAGGAAGGGCGACCGCAAAGGCTATCAAGAGGCATGCGGACGGTTGGATGCGGCGCTCCGCTCACTTGCAGGAGGGCGCCCCTTCGAGGCTTACATTCCCCATGCGAATAAGATTATCTATCAGGAAATTATCAGTCACGCTCAATGTGTTGGATATTCCTTTATCGAGGAAGGGTTCACATCGATGGCCTGGAGCACCCGGCGCAATGCAAGATTCACACCGGCCAAGATTCTTCGGAATTATCTGAGAGCGTGGTGGATTCAGCCGCGCTACCAGTTCAAGCGGCCGATGTTCGTCCACACCTTGCCCCACTTCCGGGCGGCCTATGCCGTCTCTGATCAAGCGTTTCTCGGAATGCCCGGGAGAAGGGATGTTTCCGCTTCCCTCTCGCGGCTGCCAGAGGGAAGACCGCCGGGAAAAACCTATTTGATTCTGGACGCGTGTTATATTCATGCGGGCATCCGCTGGGAGGATTATGAAAACGCCTTGGTTGCGTCCGTGCGCGGCCAAGCCGACCCGAGGGGGGAGCTGCTCGTTAAGTTCCACTTCGCCGATGCCAATTCGGCGGTTAGGTTCGAATCTATCCGCCAGCGGTTGGCTGATGGAGAAGGCCTCCAGATGAGTCTTTTGGGTGCGGATTTTCCAGTCGAGAAGAACCTGACACAACGAGACGTGCTGCTGTTCGCGCTCACCTCGCTCGGTTACTATGCCGCATTGACCGGCACACGGGTCAGTTGCTTCGCGGGGGATATCAAAGGGGTGTCGATCCCGGCTTGGATCCGCGATGGTCGCCTTCCCGAAGATTTTTCCAGGGTGGTGGGAATGAGGAATGCATGATAGCTTCCTCACAGAAAGCTAGAAATGATCATGGAAA
>CAYRLT010000048.1:0-2654 GCA_964425095.1 uncultured Luteolibacter sp. | reverse complement strand
TCAAATCAAAGGACGGGCAAGGGCGAAGTTTAAAATCCGAAATGGCGGCAAACCGCCAAAAGTCCGGGAGCAACCGAAAATCATCGAATTAATCCGCAAATGCGCTTAAGTGGCCAGTATTGCGCGGACCGCCCGGAGGATCGGTCCCTGCCTTCGGTAATATTAAGACAGCCTCTTAATCCCGATCCGCGACGAATAAGGTGTGGGTAAAGCGTTTTGCTTTCGGATAGGCTTTGGCTCCGATGCATTCGACTTTTTTGAAACACTTTTCCAATGACCGAGCGAAGTCCTGATCCGGATTCGCCGACCAGAAAACAACGCGCCCGCCGGGATGCAGCGCGGCTTTGGTGCGCTCGATGCCGCCACGATTGTAAAGGCGGGCGTTTCCCTTCTGCACCAGCGGATCCGGGCTGTTATCCACATCCAGCAAGATGGCGTGGTAGCGGTTCTGTCCGGCGCGGTCGATCAATTCGGCCACATCCCGGGTGTGGATTTGCACCCGAGGGTCATCGACGAGTAGGCCGTTGACAGATGTTAGAAACTCGCGGTTCCAATCGACCACCTCCTGCAAGAGTTCCGCGACATCGACGATGGCGTCGGGCGGGCAGAGTTCCAACACGCGCCGCAGCGTGAATCCGAAGCCGAGTCCGCCAATGAGGATGCGCGGCCGCGCCGGCATGCTGCCGCAGGCAAGTTCCGCCATGTGTTGCTCAGATGAGGAGGCGGTGGTGCTCATCAACTGCACGCCGCCGACCTTAAGAAAATAGTGGCCGTCGTGTTCCTGAAGCACAAGCGGAGTGCCGTCAGGCGTGCGGCAGGAGGCGAGAGTGGTGGTGATCTTCATGAAACGCGGTGGCCGGATATCTTCCGGATGCGCCGGATTGTCGAAAGGATTTTGGGATCATTATTTCTCGCTGTTGCGTGACGACTCAAGGGCGATGCATGATCGCCCTGACCATGAAGTCACGATGGGAAGCGCTTCACTCCCCCTCATTGGCTGTTCATGGACATCGGCGGACACCCGTCTTCGCTGCGCTACGCCGAGCAAGTTGTTCCGCCGCTCCATGGGGCGCTTCGTCTTCTATTCGCGCTGCCGAGAACGCGAATCCTCAAAGGCAGCGGACTGAAGTCCTTGACTACTTTCATTTGCCAAAATGATAGCGGCCACCTTGCACGATGACATCGGGCGGAACGTGGCGCGTTTCAAACCAGTCGTATCCCTCCTGAAGGTTTTTCCAAAAGTCCTCCCACTTCGATCCTGTCGCTTGTTTCATGCGCCCGGCCGTCATGCGGAAGGGAAACACATGCGCCCGGAAAAATCCCTGCCCTCCCGCATGCGCGGCATGACAAAGGGTGTAAATCTCTTCGATTTTTGCATCCGTCATCGCTAGGCAACCGACCGATAATTGATTGCCGTGGACCATGATCAAATCACCGGTCCGCCCTTCTGCGAGGTCATAGGCATTCGGGTAACCCAGGTTGAAGGCCAGATGATACCGACTGTCCGGTTTCATAGCTTTAGGCCCTACCGAATAAAACCCCTCGGGCACTTGGCCATCGCCTTCGAAGAGTTTCGGGCCGAGTTGGCCGGAAGCGGCGGCGATGGGATAGGTGCGGAAGAGATGGAATTTGCTGTCCCGGCGGTTCCGCAGGAAGACTTCGACTTGTCGTTCCTCTTTGAAGGCGCGGATGAAGACCGGATCGCCAAGTTTCAGTCCGGATTTTTCGAGATCGCGTTCGAGCGCGGGTCGGACACGTGCGGCAGCGGCGGCAGCTCGTGGGTGGCGACTGGTGAGCGGGCTTGTGGAGGCCGGTTGTCCCAAGACGATGCCCGGAAGCGCGATTCCAAACATGATTGCGAGAAGTTTCATATTTCAATCCGCGAGTTTGCGCCACCTGACACCGCGCAATTCAGCCTGCGTCAGCCAAGTGGCAAGGCCAAAGGGTGCGCATTCCTCGATCGGCCCGGAGCGCAGAGAGAGTTTTTGTTCCTCCGTATGCGCATCCACCACCTGCTTGTCATCGATCCACGCCTGCAAGTGCTCATCGCGCACCTCCACCCGGATTCGATACCACTTTTGGCTTTCGAACTCCTGTTGCGATGCGGTTGAGTTTTCCGAAGCATCCATGCCATCGATTGAGGAAATGCCGACCAGATTTCCACCCCAGCCACCCACGATCAATGAAACACTTTCGCTTCCAATGCGGACCGGAAACGTCAGGCCGCAAAAGAAGTCGCTGCCGCTCATCCGCCGCGCTTCCAATTCCACCGCATACGGAGTGACCGGCATGGGGCCGGTCCAGCGCAGCCCGTTGAGTTCCGTGCCAATCCCGATCCGCATGACGCCGCTCTCATCATCCCACCCAAGGTCCGCCGCGCCTTCAATGGCCGTCCACTTGCCCGGTGCCAATATTTCCATTTTCATCCAAGCATCGGAAGGAGCGGACGCCTCAACCGCCGTCGGCGCGGATTCAACAGGAACGGGATCAGGCACCACAATCGCCGCCACGTTCTTCTCCCCGCATCCGCACATCCCGCCTACGAGAATTGCCGCCGAGCACACCATGGCTGGCAGGGGAAAACGACAGGACCACCTCAAATGCAATCTCATGCTTGAATGCTGTGCTCTGCTTGCCCCTCGTGGCAAGCGATC
>CAYRLT010000047.1:0-5555 GCA_964425095.1 uncultured Luteolibacter sp. | reverse complement strand
AGCTGATATCGAGACCCTCACCCAAGTCCTTGAACCCCGGCGCTGCGGCGTTCTTCAGGATGCCCCGGGCCAGATCCAGTCGTGAGGAGCCAAGGATGGTCTGACGCTGATTGGCATCCAGTTGCATCGCGACGCGCTCTGCGTCACCACCGCCATCCGTCACGATGCCGAGTGCGGCCGCGGCATTGGCGACATCCTCGGCATTCTTGCGCGGATCCTTCAACGACATGCTCTCCGAGACGTCGATGAGTATTGGCAAGCTGCGCGCCTGTGTGTGGGTTTCCTTGACCACGCCGGTGGGTTCGAAGAGGGAGGTAACGATCAGGGTCAGTGCGATCAGACGGGCGACTCCCAGCAATAGACGCAGCCACAAGGGCATGCCCCAGGGACGGCGGTAGAGGTAGACGCTGACCAACAGCACCCCGGCGAAGACCGCGATCATCAGCGGCGTGGAGAGCGGACGAGCCCAGAAGAATTCGTCGACACCCAAAGTCATGAGTATGGTATCAGGCATTTTGCGGAAGGGAGTCAGAGGGGTTCTGTGAGCTGGATTGGCTGCGGACCAACATGCGGTCGGCCAGCAGGCATTCGAAGAGAAGGAAGGCGAGCGCAGCGATCATGAAGAAGCGCCATGCCGAGCGACCGGTGCGGCTCGATTCGATGGCTGCTGCCAACTCATCATCATTCGTCACCATTCCTAGGCCGAGACTATCGAGGGTCGCCTTGAGTTCACCTTGCGGCAGACAGCGGATATCCGACTCCCGTTGATCCACGTTGACGGCGATCGGGATCCCTGCGGATTGCACGCTGACCCGGGCGGTGTAGTAACCGTCCTCATATGCATTCTCGAGAAGAGCGACGAATTGTCCGCCCGCCTCGCGGACCGGGACGGTGACGGTTTCACCGGTTGGTGTTTCAAACACCGCATCACTGGCGTCGGGTTGATCGACGTAGGTGAGCGTGAGGGAGTCTCCCACGCTGCGCGGACGTTCGAACTCGCGGCCGGAAAGGTAGGTCACGATTTGTTGCATGACCAAGGGGAACACGGGTGTGAGCGCCATGTTGTTCCAGCTGGTTTCCGCGCTGGTGGTGAACATGAAGACTTGTCCGCGTCCGAGGGCGTGTTCGAGCAGCACCGGGCCACCGCTGCCTGCCAGCTGCAGCACCGTGAAACTGTTAGCTTCGGGTTCGACTTTGAGTAGGCTGAGGAAGCGGGTTTCGCCCAACAAATCTTCGGGCAACGACATCAGCGGGGCGCACACCGCATGGTCGGGCATGTTCGCGTCCAGCGGTTTGCCGCCGCCCAATGAATCGCTGGTGCGGACGGTGCTGCGGATGGCAGCAGGCAGCAGCGGAGATTGCGTGCCGCCGGAGCGATCGTTCCAAGCCGCGCCCTTGACGTTGTCGCCCGCGAACCAGATCAGACCGTTGCCGCGACGTACGAAACGCTGGAGTTGCTCGGCCTGCTGTTCAGTGATCTCGGGGACGTCAGCCATTACGATCACATCCACCGCTTCAAGATTTTCTGCAGGAAACGAGAGCTAAGGAATTGAGCGGGCGGTATAGTCCTCGCCGTTGGTGCCCTCAGCGCGGGCCATTAGGGCGGACACGACGAGGCGTCCGGCATCACCACCGGCCGAGCCATCGACGCAGAGCACCGAGACGCGGTCGCGCACGACCGCGACGGTGCGGCGCACATTATCAGCCGCCAGCGAGTCTCCCGTCACTTCGGCGGTGATGCGGGTCGCGCCGGGATTGTGGAAAGGCACGAATAGAGACACGCTTTCGGTGGCTCCTGCTTCGATCAAAGGAACGACCTTGCGATCGATCTCCACTCCGTCCACGCGGCATTGCACGGCGATGTTGGAAACGGGCTCTGTTCCGCAATTGCGCACCGTGGCGCGGTAGCGTGCGATGGTGCCCTTGCGCAACACTCCGGAGACGAGTTCCAGATCGGTGACTGCGAGATTGGCTTCCTCTCCGGCCACAGGAACCACAAAGACTTGGGCCTGTGCGCCGAGGTCCGCCAGTGCGTCGCGGAGTTGGGTCGTGGGCTGCTTCCAGTCGGCGGCCTGGGCGTCGGTTATCAGATAGATTTCCTTCTGCGGAGCCTCCATGTCGGCCACCAGACGAGCGATGCGTTTGGGCTCATTGGCGAGATCCAGAGTGCCCGAACCCGCCTTGAGATTGAGCAAGGCCTGATCGAAACGGTTGGCGTCATAGGCCATGTTGCGCATCACCACGCGATGATCGCCGCCCATCAGGGTCAGAGTCACGGGATCGCCCGGTGCCATTTTGCTGCGTATGACTTCGATGCGCTTGAGTGCTTGATCGAAGCGCGTCGAACCGGTCTCACCCTGTTGCATGCTGAAAGAGGCATCGATGGCGATGACCACGCCCGCACGACGTTCACCGGGAAGCCATGATCCGCCGGTCCATGCGGGACGAGCGAGGGCGGTGATCAGCAGCAGAAGCGCCAGGCAGCGTAAGATTAGCAGGAACAGATCACGCAGCTTGAGTTGACGTGAACGCACCCGCACGTTCTGGTTGAGGAAGCGCATTGCTCCCCAGTCGGTCCGCTGGACCTGGAAACGGTTGAGCAAGTGCGCAAGGATGGGCAGGGCGAGGCCCAGTGCTCCAATCAGCAGTAATGGATTGAGGAATGTCATTGTCGGGGTCCGGCAGAGCCACCGCCCAAGGTGGCCTCACGTTCATGGAAAAATTCGCTCAGGAAACCGTCGAGCGGTCGCGAGGTGTTGACCAGGGCGTAGTCGATGTGAGAAGCCACGCAACCCGCCCGCAACGCCTCACGATGTTGTTGCAGTGAAGCCATGTAATCTTCGCGGATGCGCTCGGGTTGAGTCGTGACGGGATTCTCCATCTCCAGACCGTCGAAGCGCCAAGTGCCGTTGAACGGGAAGCTCAGCTCGTAGGGGTCGAGCGTTTGCATGACGACCACATTGTGTCCGTCGTAGCGCAGGTGGTTGAGGCCAGAGAGAATATCGTCAACATCGGCGAAAAAGTCGGAAATCACTATCACGAATGATCGCCGTTTCATCATGAGCGCAACGTCATGAAGCTGCTTGGATAACGTGGTGCGCGGGACCGATTTCGCCTCGCGCAGCATGCGGTCGATGTGCAACAGAATGCCCATGGTCGAGCGCGGCGGAAGGTAGCCCCTCACCTCGCTGTCGAAGACCGAGAGTCCGACCGAATCCCGTTGTTTCAGGACGAGGTAGGCCAGCGATGCGCTGAGAAACTTGGCGTATTCCAGCTTGCTGACTTTGCCCGAGGCGTAATTCATCGACGCACTCGCATCGATGAGCAAGTGGCAGTCGAAGTTGGTCTCGGCTTCGTAGAGCTTGGTGTAATAGCGCTCGGTGCGACCAAAGACACGCCAGTCGATGTTGCGGATTGGATCGCCGGGAACGTATTGCCGATGATGAGCGAACTCCGTGCTGAAGCCTTTCAGCGGACTGCGGTGGCTACCCGCCCGCAAGCCTTCGACGACCTCACGTGCGATCAACTCCAAATCCCCGATCTTTTGTAGAAGCTCGGGTTTGAGGTAGTGGATTTCTGGAAGGTGGTCGGACATGGGTTTTGGGCAAATGGTCAGCGGTCAACGGTTAGCAGTTGGAAATCCGCTGCTCCTTGACTCGATTTTTCAAATCAACCCGCCTTCTTTTGCGAGCTGCTGCTTGGAGCGAGCTCGTTGAGCAGGCGATCCACCAACTTGTCGGGGGTCAATCCCTCGGAGCGAGCGGCGAAGCTGGCGATGATGCGGTGGCGCAGGATCGGCAAGGCGACCGCACGGATATCCTCTTCCGAGACATGGCAGCGACCACGCAGCGCGGCGCGCGCCTTGCCGGCGAGGATCAGGTTGAGCGAAGCACGCGGACCAGCACCCCATGACATCATTTTCTTCACGAAGCCGGGTGCATCGGGCTCGTCCGGGCGAGTGGCCCGCACCAGTTTGGCGGCGTATTCAAAAATTGGATCCGCCACCGGGATGCGGCGCACCACGTGTTGGAACTCGAGGATTTGCTTGGCATCGACGACCTTGTTGACCACGGGCACGTTGTCGCTGGTGACGCTGCGCATGATGTCGAGTTCCTCGCTGTAGCTGGGATACTTGACCATGATATTGAACAGGAAGCGGTCGAGCTGGGCTTCGGGCAGTGGGTAAGTTCCCTCTTGCTCGATCGGGTTCTGAGTCGCCAGCACGAAGAACGGAGCGTCGAGCTTGTATTCCTCACCACCGGATGACACGCGCTTTTCTTGCATGGCTTCAAGCAAGGCGGCCTGCGTCTTTGGCGGGGTGCGGTTGATTTCGTCGGCGAGCAGCAGGTTGGTGAAGACCGGTCCTTTTTGGAACACGAAGCGCCGTTGATGGGTTTCGGGATCTTCCTGCAGCAGCTCGGTGCCGGTGATGTCGGACGGCATGAGGTCGGGGGTGAACTGAATGCGTTTGAAGCCCAGCGACATGGTTTCCGCCAAGGAACTGACCAAAAGGGTCTTCGCCAAGCCCGGCACTCCCACCAATAGGCAGTGGCCACGGGCGAAAATGGCGATCAGCATCTGGTCGATCACTTCGTCCATGCCGACGATGGTCTTGCGCAACTCGGTTACGATCTTGTCTCTCGCTTCGCCGAGTTTCTCGACGGCCTGCAAATCATTTGTGGTTTCGTTCATGGGTAATTTTCCTTATTTGATCAAAAATTCGCTCATCGCATGGCCCGGCATGTCGGAGATCGGCGGTTGCCGTCCCTACTTGCCGACCTCAAGACGATCAGCAGCAGCTTTTACCCCGGGGCCCCGGGGTGTCTTTCAAATGTTTTGCTTTTTTTTCAGCTCATGGGGAATGGGGGTGCTTGAAGTGGCTTTTGATTCGTTCAGGCTTGCCCGCGGTTGATAGAATCAGGCGATTCTGTGACTGCCCGACAATGGAGCAACTCGGCGCGCGAGGATCGGGATTTTAAGATTTCTGCAAAAAACGGGAGTTCGTTGACTGTTGCCAATAGGATTTGAAATTTGAGGAAGAGGGCAGGGGTGGCGGCAAGCGTTGGTCGGGGCCATGGGGAGGATGTTGAATCCAGGGTCGATGATTTGTCGGTAATCTAGCCGTTCTTTGACCGGTGTCGCGTGTTTGGCGATTCGGAAGAGGGTGAAATTTTTTCCGATTGGAATTTTGATCTTGATATTTACTAGCAGATAGATGATGACCCGTGCGTCGACTATCACATGCAGTGAATCAACCCAATGCCTGCGGTGATTGGTTTCTGCGTAATTCTTCGAATTTTCTACTTGAGCCCGTGATGCTATCCAAAAAATGTTCGCATCAATGCGCCAATCTGGCGTTTTCATTGATCGAAATGGTTGTGGTGATGGCTATTCTAATGACGTTGTTGGCTGCTGGCGTTGGCCTAACGGGTAATTCCGGATCGCAATCCCGCAGGACCGCGGCGGATATGTTGGCCGCGATGGTCGAACAGGCGCGTACGACGGCAATCACATCCCGCTCCTGCGTGGTTATTGCCATCGGTGAACCCGGCGAT
>CAYRLT010000046.1:0-2855 GCA_964425095.1 uncultured Luteolibacter sp. | reverse complement strand
GGTAACTTCGGCATCTCCATCAGAATGCACACGCAGCATTCCCCCTGCCCCAATCGCTCCACCATCGCCAAACGCGCCGGATGCCCCAACGCCTTAAACACCGCCGCCCGCTCTTGTAAGGTCATTAGTAGTTATTTAGCTAAATAACGAAAGAATGAAAAGAGGTTTTCAAATTTTTTATTAACGGATCGTTCAGGTCTCTGGCTCTGGCTCTGGCTCTGGCAGCAGCCGCACCCGTCTTGGCTGGCTCAGACACCCTGACGTCCGCCAGAATTTCGAGCAATGGCCGTGAAATAGCGTGACCTAATTTGGCTCCGGGCCGAGACGCCCGGGCCACTGTGGCGCGGGACGGATGAGATTAAGAAATCGGGTGCTGAATGCCGGGATTGCGGCGGGCGCGGGGATGCGCTATGCCTCGCGTCGCAACACATTTTGGAAAATCCTGAAACACCTACTCCGCCCGCCTCTTGGCTGATTCGCATTCCCGAAGTTTTCGCCGATTGGGAGTCGGAGATTCTCGGTGGCCTTGGGGCGGTATCGCTCCGGAAATTGGGCAAGGACTATCATTTGATCCGGCTTGAAAATCCGGATTCAACGATCCGTCAATCGGAGGCTGCCAAGTTCGTGAGTTGGAATCTGCCGGTGCACCACAGTTGGCCCTGCGACCCTAGCAAAAATCCAGGTTTCATCGAAAAAGCCGCACAAGCCTTGATCCGGAAATTCGGCGCAAATCCCCCGCAAACCCTCATCGCCGGAGCCCTCGATCCCGGCGCGAAGAATCGCTATTACCGGACGCTGGCCTCCAACCTCCGCGGCCGAGCGCTGCAATTGTTTCCGCCAGCTGTCAGCGCGATCCGCGATGCGGAAGCCCAAGACAGCCGCGCTCCCACGCTTTTTTGCCTGGTCGGCCAAGAGGGGCTATTTTGTGGCGCGCAAAGCCCGCAAGCTTCCAATGGTTTTCACCCCGGCGGCACCAAGTTTATCCGTCAAAACGCCCCCGGCACCATCAGCCGCGCCGGGGCAAAAATCGCCGAAGCACTGCATTACCTTCAGTTGCATCGCCCGCCGCCGACCGCTGGCTGCCATTGGCTCGAACTCGGTGCCAGCCCGGGAGGCATGACCGCCGAGCTCCTCACCCGTGGCTACCAAGTGACGGCCGTGGACCGCGCGCCGCTCGATCCACGATTGGAAAAATCCCCCGGTTTGAAAACCGTGCTCGCGGATGCCGCCGACTTCCAGCCGGCACCGAACGCCCGCTACGGAGCGCTCCTTTCCGACATGAATGGCGACGCGCTCGACTCGATCCGGCACGTTGCACGCCTTGCAAAACACCTCCTGCCAGGCGGCTTGGTCGTGTTTACCATGAAGCTTCCGGGAGTCGCCACTTACTCGGCGGTGAATGAATTGCAAACCCGCGTTACAGACGCAGCAGCGGAAGCCAGCCTTCAGCTATTTGCCCTAACTCATCTCACCTACAACCGTCAGGAGTTCACTCTTTTTTTCGAGCGCGGACCCCAATCCGAAAAAACCCGTAAGAACCCGCACCCGATTTGCGTATCGCGTGTTATGAAATGCAATTTGTTGATTGGCTGCCTTTTCGGCCTCACCGCAGTGTGCCAGATGGCCCACGCGCTGGAGGGCGAGCCATCGGCCAATGAAACTCCCGCCCAACACGATGCCCGCATGGGCTGGTGGCGCGAGGCGAAGTTCGGCATGTTCATTCATTGGGGCGTCTACGCCGTCCCCGCTGGAACCTACGAGGAAAAACCGGTGTCGGGCTATGGCGAGTGGATCATGAAAAATGGCAAAATCCCGGTGGCAAACTACCGTGCCTATGCCAAAAATTTCAATCCGGCAAAATACGATCCCAAGTCCTGGGCCGCCCTCGCCAAGGAAGCGGGCATGCGCTACATGGTCGTCACCTCCAAGCATCACGATGGATTCTCCCTCTTCCCATCCGAAGCCAGCGATTGGGATATCGCCGATGCCTCGCCTTGGAAAAAAGATCTGATCGGCCCGCTTGCCGATGCCGCCCGCGCCAACGGTTTGAAATTCGGCCTTTATTATTCCCAAGCCCAAGACTGGGTGCATCCGGGCGGTGCCAAATACGGCATGAAAGAGGGCGATGGCTGGGATGAGGCCCATCATGGAAGCTTCGACTCCTACATCGACCAGATCGCTGTGCCGCAGGTGCGGGAAATCCTCACCCGCTACAAACCCGACGTCCTTTGGTGGGATACCCCGCACTTGATGAATCCGGAACGCGCGAAAAAACTCGCGGCGCTCTTACCGCTCGCCCCGGGCATCATTCACAACAACCGCCTAGGCGGTGGCTCCAAGGGCGATACCGAGACGCCCGAGCAGTTCGTCCCCGCCACCGGATTTCCCGGCCGCGACTGGGAAACCTGCATGACAATGAACAAAACTTGGGGATACAAAAGCGACGACCAAAACTGGAAGCCGCTCTCCACCCTGATCACCAACCTCGTCGATATCGTCAGCAAAGGCGGCAACTACCTCCTCAACGTCGGCCCCACTGCCGATGGCGAAATTCCGCCGGAATCGACCCAACTTCTTAAAGGTGTCGGCGCATGGATGAAGACCAATGGCGAGTCGATCTACGGCACTCAAGCCAGCCCGTTCAAAAAGCTCAACTGGGGCCGCTGCACCTTGAAGCGCGCCGGCGATGACACGATCCTCTACCTCCACGTTCTCAACTGGCCGACCCATGGCAAGCTCACCGTGCCGGGACTCACCAATCCCGTGAAATCCTTGGAATTACTCGCAGGCGGCACCAAACTCACCTCCACAAGCTCAGAATCCGGACCCGTCATCACCCTCCCTGCCAGCGCCCC
>CAYRLT010000045.1:0-2289 GCA_964425095.1 uncultured Luteolibacter sp. | reverse complement strand
ACTCCAGCCGCCCACAAAGCTCGGCCTCATCGCAGGCACAACCCATCGCCGGCTCGACCTCCTCGGCGCCATGCTCGTGAGCAGCGCCAACGACGCCGCCAGCGCCCTCGCCAACGCCGCCGACGGATCCTACGGCGATTTCATTTCCCGCATGAACTCCCGCGCCGACCGCCTCGGCGCAAAACACTCGCTCTTCCTCAATCCCCACGGACTCGATATGCCCGGCCAACACTCGACCGCGAGGGATGCCGCCATCATCGCCTACCACGCCTACCGCGTTCCACTCATCCGCCACTTCGCCGCACAAGAAATGATTCCCTTCAGCTACGGCGACGGCCGCACCGTGCTACTCGAAAACACCAACATGCTCCTCTGGAACCGCCCCGCCTACTTCAACGGCCTCAAAAGCGGCTTCACCATCGAAGGCGGAAAATGCCTCATCGCCAGCGCCAAACACAACGGCCGCGAAATCCTCATCGTCCTCCTCTCCAGCACCCAAGAGGAAGTCTTCCGCGACGCCAAGCGCCTGTTCCGTTGGTATGAAAAACAGGTGATAGCAAAAGCTGCGGGCGATGCTCTGTCGGTGCGTTGATGGTGTGTGCGTTGCGGGAATGGACGCACGCTGGGGTTGAAATTTGGGTCAGGCGAGGACGCTGACCCTCCAAGTGGTTCGGTGCGCTGCCGCGCGGAGTTTTTTAGAGGGCTCCGGCGCGGAGGTGGGTGAAGGCGGGGCCGAGGTGGGTGGGGATGTCGGAGGCGGTGAGGGATTCTTGCGAGGCGGTGCCGTCGCGGAGGGCGAGTTCGGCGGCGTGTCCGCAGAGCCAGGCGGCGAGTTTTGCGGATTGGAGGGGTGTTTTGCCTTGAGCGAGGAGAGCGGCGGCGACGCCGGTTAGGACATCGCCCATGCCACCGGTGGCCATGCCGGGATGGCCGGTCGTGTTGTAGGCGGGCGGGGTTCCGCTTTCGCCGATGAGGGTGCGAGCGCCTTTGAGCAGGAGCGTGACGGGATACTCGGCCACAAAGTCCTCGAGCCACTGGCGGCGGGTGCGGGATTTTTGCGGGAAGAGGCGCTCCATCTCGAGGGGGTGCGGCGTGAGGAGGCGCGGGGCGGGGTTGTTTTTCAGACAGGAGGGGTCGAGAGAAATGGCATTCAGCGCATCGGCGTCGATGACGCAGGGCGCGGGGCATTCAGAGAGGAAGGCGCGGACCATTTCGTCGCGCTCGCGTCCGAGTCCGGGGCCGATGGCGACGGCATCGAATTTTTGATCGAGGATTTCACGCAAGGTGTTCACGGGACTGACCATGACCTCTGGAATGACGGCGGAAGAGAGGACAGGGACGATATCCGGGGGAACAAAGAGTGTCACCAGCCCGGCGCCGGCCTTGACAGCGGCGGCTGAGCAGAGGCGGGCCGCGCCGGGGTATTTCTGGCTGCCAGCGATGACGGCGACTCGGCCGCATTGGCCCTTGTGGGTGTCGAAGCCGCGCGGAGGAAGAAGGCTGCGGAGATCGATGGATTGAAGGATCTCCGCCTTGTCGGCATCCGAAGGCGCGTGCACGCCTGGTAGGGGAATCACAGCCAACCTGCCGACGAAGTGCGTGGCAGCATCCGCCAGGAGTTGGGTTTTCGCGAAGCCCATGGCAGCGGTGGCGTCTGCCTGCACGCAGACTTGCGACCCGAGGCCGCTGGGGATGTCCAACGCCAGAACCCATGCGGCTTCCGTGGCGCGCAGCGTATTGATACGGCGAATCGCGGTGGCGACTGGCTCACGGGGTTCGCCGGAGGCTCCGATGCCGAGAAGGCCATCGAGAACAACGAGCGGCCCGGCGGCTTCGGAACGGGTTTTCCAGATGCGGCCGAGTTGTTTCCCGGTGAGTGGAGCGAGGTCGGCGTCGGGGAAAGTTTTTTGAAGTTCGATGGACCATCCAGCCTCGGCGAGATAGCGGGCGACGACGAGCGCGTCGCCGCCGTTGTGGCCTTTTCCAAAAAACACAACACATCTGCCAGGCTTCAGATGAAACTGGCGCACGAGGCGGGCTGCCTCGCGGCCGGCGATTTCCATGAGGCCCTCCGCCGTGGCTCCGGCGGAGAAGGCGACCTTCTCCGCTTCGAGCATCTGGGCGGCGGAAAGGATCATGACATCAGGCGAAGAACGACTTGATGCGGTCGTAGAAACTTGTGTGGATCGGATTGTTCTCCTCGCCGCACAGCTCGGCGAAACGCTCGAGGGCTTCACGCTGTCCGGAGTCGAGGCGCGTGGGAACCTCGACCTGCACATAGGTGAGGAT
>CAYRLT010000044.1:0-2764 GCA_964425095.1 uncultured Luteolibacter sp. | reverse complement strand
TGCCGCTGGGCACCAGCAGGAAGAGGAACTCGCTGCCGGTGGTCGGAAGTTTGGCCACCGCCATCGGTTCGATCACCTGCTTTCCCCCGGCATCCGTTCCGAGTTTGCCTAACACTACACGATCCGCCGTCACGGTGAGCTGGTCCTGGCTGCTGTCCAAGCGACGGGACAATTCGACGGTGGCCGTGCTGGCGAGGGTCGGATCTCCGCTCGCGGTGATGGTGTGGTCACCGGGTGCGAATTCGAAGCACAAGGTGCGGAAACGAATGGGCCGCCCATCGGATGGCGCCGCAAGTGACGGGGTGGCGATGGCCAATAGCAGGCAGAGGATGTGCTTCATGTGATCCGGTAACCTTGTTGATGGCAGCGGCGCTCAGATTTCATTAGGCGAGAGCCAGCGGAAGGAGATGATATTGAAGCGCCGGCCGAAGCGGGTGTTGGCCGGTGTCTTGGGCGGGGCGGTCTCGGCGGCGTCAGCGGGATCGAGGTATTCCGGCACCCGCTGGACGATGGCCTCGCACCATGCTTGCGAGCGGTTGGCGCCTTCACCGGCGCGGCCATAGGCGCGGATCCGCAAGGTGTCGCTGTGGGTTGTCAGAAAACCGCCGATCTCCTGCAGGATGTCGCCTTGCAGCAACACCGCGGGGGAACCTTCCGCGGTATTTCCGCCATTGAGCGCGGCGGGATTGGCGACCTTATCCTTCTTGGGGTCGAGGGCGATGTCATCGCCATCCTCCAACGAGTATAGTTTGGCTTCCTTGTTGGCCTCCTCAATGGCGGTTTGCAGCAAGCCCTTGAGGCTGTGGAGCCCGCCGCTCGGCCCCGGCCGGCGGTTGACGAACTCGCCGAGCGTGAGCACCGGAGCCTTGTCCTCAAGCCCACGCTTCTGGATTTGCATCACAATGTGGCGGGCCAGCACCGAGAGTTGTTCGTCAGTGAGGTGGCGGATGCCCGTCCAGCGCGCGGCCCGTGCCACCTCGACGCCGCCGTTGCCCGCGCCGCCGCCGACCGCCAGGGCCTCATCCGCAATCGTCATGGCGTTCACGAACCGCGCGTACGGGGTGGTGTCGGTGGTGGCCTTCCGCTCGCCGCCATCGCGGGTCGGCACGGCGCGCTCGCGCAGGCCGCCAAGCACCGCGCGCCATGCCTCGACGCTGGTCGAGTTGACATTGAAGGCCCCTTGGACCATCTGGTGCGTGGCCACCCGCCGCGCCCGGATGGCGCTGTCAGTACCGGTGGTCATGCGGGCGGTGGCGTCCGCGGCCGGCATATCCGGGGGCGCGTGATAGATCAGGCGCGAATTGAGCGGCACCGAGCCGTTGGCGAACTCGCCGGCTTTCACGGTGGCGTTTTTCGAGAGCGACGAGAAATAATAGCCGTCCCACAATTTCCAATTCAGCGCGAACGAGTGGTCGAACGCCAGGCTGGCACCGCTGCCCTGTTTCACCTGCTCCGGCGCGATCAGCGGATGGGCGAACGAGTTGCCCACCGGATAGTTGAAATGCGTCAGGATGTCGGAGCTGAGCAGGTTGGCGGCTTGGAATTGGCCGACCGACACCATCGGCTCGCACGGCAGGTTGTACATCGTCGCCGCGGTCAGGCCAAGTTCGCTGGTTTGGCCAGGGCCGAAGTAGCCGCGCGTGCCGGTGTTGGTGTCCACGTCCACCATCGGGAAACTGTTAGACCCGGTGATCTCGCGGAACGTCATCTCGTACGGCTGCACCGCATAGGGGGCGAGGTTGTCATCGGTGGTGGCGTTGGCCGTGGCCGGGTTGCCGAACAACCAGCCCTTGGTGCGGTGCAGCAGGTCGTGGGTCGACTTGGCGGTAAAGCTCAGCAAGGCGAACGGTGTTTTGCCCTCGCCTTTGGTATCGCCGGGCGCCTGATAGGCTGCCGCGCCGGTGACGCCTTTGGAAATCTCGAGAAACAGCCCGTCCGCGCACTGCTGGCGGAAGTCCTTCTCGTTGAGCGTGAGCGTCTGGAGCGTCTTGGCCGGGGTGGCGTTGTTGAAGTCTTCAAAAGTAGCGTCGCCGGTCATCAGCAGCATCTTCGTTGAGAATTTGCTGCCATCGGCACTGTCCTTGTCGGGATCCGGATAGTTCCAATCCCCCGCTTGCGGAGGGGAACCGCGGACATTGTCCCGCAACCGGAGCTGCACCTTGAAGCGATCAATGTTGTCGCGCCGGAGGACGAGAAAATCCGAGGTCAGCGCGCGCCCCGGATGGAAGCGGTTCACCCGGAAGCCGCCGACGCGGCTGTTCCAGCCGGCGGTGTAAACCACGCCGTTGCCCGCATTGTTGAGGATCTGGCCCGCTCCGGTGTAATCGGAGGTAATTCCCCGCTCCATCATGAAGCCGTTCTTCACTTGGGCCCAGGTGGCGTTTTTGGGAACATAGGCGGTGAAAATCCTGGCTTCGCCGGGATCGAGGGTGAGCGGGGCACTGGCGCTCGGCGTGCCGCTGCTGGAAGTCCCCTGCAGGCGGACGAAGAATCCGCGGTTGTATCCGCCGCCGCCCTCGTTCATGGCCATCAGCCGCCACCAGTAATCATAATCACCGGGCGAGGGGGTCACGACGACGCTTTTGAACCCACCCTTGGAGGACACTCGATTCAGCCAGGGCACCTTTTCCTGCACCTGGAGGCCGACCGGGCAATACTGGCCACTTAAGCGCATTTGCGGATTAATTCGATGATTTTCGGTTGCTCCCGGACTTTTGGCGGTTTGCCGCCATTTCGGATTTTAAACTTCGCCCTTGCCCGTCCT
>CAYRLT010000043.1:0-3514 GCA_964425095.1 uncultured Luteolibacter sp. | reverse complement strand
CTGCAAACGCCAAAAACGACGGACTTTTTTGGGATTCAGCCTCAGGGGTGATTTTCCGCATTCCGGAGGGTGAGGCTGTTCTCGGAGGCGGAACGGCTTCGCCGATTCTACTGAGCATCCCTGCTGCGGGGGGCGATAAGCGCCTCGATCAGCCAAAGGTTGTTCAGGACGCTGATGGATTGCGGCTGACCTATCAGGTCGCCCTCCCGGCGGGGAATCTGACAGTGACTCGTGAGCTGAAGACCGAAGCTCAGGAGTCGGGAGGTGTGGCCGTGGTCGAAAAGTTCCGCATCGTTTCCAGTGAGCCGCTGATCAGCGACGTTGAGGTGGTGCGCCCATGGGAGTTGAAACGAGCGGATGCATCGATCTCCCAGCTTTGGAAATCGGTTTGGCCAGTCATCACAGGTTGGGCTTACCCCCAAACTCTCACCAGCGAGACACAGAAGTCCGAGTTCCGTCTGGGTAACATTCTCACCGGCGCCGAGACTCCGCAGCTTTCCCTGCCCATTCAGGAATACTACGGCGGCACGATGACGGCTGCCCTCTACGCCGATCCCCTTTTTGGGGCGCTCTTCGAGCAGCGCAGTCCGGACGGTCTCTCCGCGAGTGGCGTGATTCGTTTCCGATATTCCGCAAAGGTGCCTTTCACAGATGAAGCCCGCACATTTGCTGTCTGGCTACGTCCGGCCAATCCCACGGCGAGCGTTCCCAATGAGGACGCCGCAACGGGATTTCCCGCGACCATGGATGGCTTTTTCCGGCTCATGCTTCCCGATGTGCCCGCCGGACCGAAGTGGCTCCACGACATTGCCATGGTCAGTTACGACTACCTCAGTGATGGCGGGAAAGGTTACGAAAACGATGTGCGCGCCCTGGCTGCGATGCTGACTCCCGCAGAGCGTGCGCGGGTGCTCATCACCTTCCATGGTTGGTTTGATGGCCTTGGCTACTATTGTTACGACGAAACCACAGGCCAACTAAAGCAGTCTTGGAACGCCTTCCCGATGACGCGAAATGTGCCATACACCCAGGACGAGGTGCGCCGCAAGTTGCAGTTGACCAAGGATCTTGGGTTCAGGGTCATCATGTATTATGCCGACGGAATTTTGACCGACAGTGGCCAGCCGTATTACCGCGAAGACCGGGTTTTCAAGACGGAAGACGGAAATTGCATCTCAGGGTGGCAGGGCCCGGACACCGTCGGACCGACCCATGCGCAGAATCCCGCGCATCCCGACGTCAGAGCATTTTATCTGGGTTACCTCGATGCGTTGATCAAGGCCTACGGTTCTCTGGTGGACGGCTTCGTTTTGGACGAAACCTTCTACATCCGAGCGGGCATGATTGCGAAGCAGCCCAGCCCGGCGTATGCGGACCGGGCCATGCTCACGTTGATTGATCAACTGCGGATGCGAGTGAAAGAGCAGCTCGGATCAGAGAAAGTGTTTTTAAGCTCCGACGCACTGGGTGTTTTCGGTTGGCGCGACGTGCCGCCCTCAGCCCTTTGGGCGGATGGCACTTATCAAGATACGCATGGCCGTCCATCGACATGGACCTTCGGGTTTTTCCCTAACTGGAGAAATGTCCTCTGGTCCTGCAACTGGAATCCGATCACCGATTTTGCTTGGACCGAGTGGAGCGTTCGCACTTACCAGAAACCCGTCGCTATCTCCAATGGATGGGGGGATGACCGGGGTGCCTCAGAATGGACTGGGGAAGAGCGAGACCGATTCCTCGCGCTTTTCCGGGAGCGCCTGAAATCGGGCCCGGCCACCCGCTGGGCCAAGACCAACCCGGCGATTGTCCTCGCAACAGCACCTGTGGAAAGCGGTGCCGCCTCTTTGAAGATCGGCGGTATCGCCGATTCCTCCTCTTTGCAGATTGCCGGTATCGCCGATCCGTTGTTGGGTGATGAGCTGCCAGTTCCAAGTCCGGGCGAAAGAAACTGGGCTCTCGCAAGCGAAGGATCGACCGCCTCCGCGTCTTCGGAAACCAACGACCAATACGGCGTCTGGCGTGCGTCGGGTATTATCGACGGAGTCCGTGATGATACGGGTTGGACCACCGGCCACGGTTGGGTGAGTGAAGGCGGCCAGCCATTGCCTCAATGGGTGGAAGTGAACTTTCCCTCGGAACGTGAAGTGTCGAGATTCGTCGTCGTCACCTACCACAAACTCGATAGCACCGATACGGCTTCGAAATGGGGTGTGACCAACTACCGGATCGAAGCCTGGGACGCAGCAGCCGGGAGCTGGAAGACCGCGGTCACCGAGATCGCCAGCCGCACGGTAAAAACCCGCGTCCATACGCTGAAGAAGCCGCTCAAAACAACCAAGTTCCGCGTCGTGGCGCTCAATGTGGCACCTCAGGATGGGCGGGCTCGCCTACTGCAAGTGGAAGCTTGGGGTACTCCGATTCCGGCCACTTCAACCACACCGAGCGACTCCAGATAGCTTATAAGATCATCCAAACCCGAATCCGCCCCATTCTGTGAACCGAGAAAACATACGGGCATGCTGATGCAAAATTCGAGGATCGGTTTCGGGCCATCGCGGAGACCCTTCGTCCAATAGACGGACGCCGCGCAGGGATGAAGCTGGCCGCAGCCAATGCGGGGGCGCAGCTCCAGCAGTTGCTGCTATTGATGGCCCAACAGCCACTCTATGAAGAAAAAAAGGCCCGGGCAAACCGCCGCTCCGACCATGCGCTGGATGAGGTCCGCCTGGAACTCGAGATCAACTTCCAGCAACCGCCCGATGTGGCCGCGCTCGCCGCTTCCAGCGGCCTGAGCCGCAACTTCTTCGCCGCCCGCTTCCGCGAGCGCTTCGGCATGACCGTGGATGGATACCTGCTTCACCTGCGGATGGAAATGGCGAAGAACCTGCTCCTCTCTACCAACCGTCCCATCAAGGAAATCGCCTACGAATGCAGCATTCCCGATCCGAACTACTTCAACAAGCAATTTCGACGGGTAGCCGGCATGAGTCCCTCGCTCTATCGCATCGGGAAGTAATGGTGGTGGATTTCTACCAATGATTCGGGATCATCTACCAGCGGCTATTCTGGCACGCTGGCAGAGCGGACATTTATGATCGAATCTAGAGAACGGGAAAATCAATACCACTTCTATTTACAAACGCATGATCCAAGAAATCCACCTCATCCACCATTCCCACACGGACTTCGGCTACACCGATCTACCGTCCACTATCCGGGAACAGCAGGTTCGTTACCTCGCCGAGGCGGTGGGTATTGCGCGAAAGACCGAGAAGTTTCCGCTGGAATCGCGCTTCCGGTGGACTTGCGAAGTATTGTTGCCGGTGGCGGATTTTCTCGCGCAAGCCACGCCGGCCGAGCGGCGAGGGTTCGACCGGGCATTTGCCAACGGCCAGATTGAACTTGGTGCCATGCCGGCCGTCATGTCGGGCCTGATGTGGAAAGAGGAATTCAACGCCGCACTGGAATCCCTCCAGCCGCTCCTCAAGAAATACCGCCCGAAGGTGGCTTTTCAAAA
>CAYRLT010000042.1:0-1867 GCA_964425095.1 uncultured Luteolibacter sp. | reverse complement strand
CGGACCGCTTCCGCGATGCCGACACATCCAACAACATTCCGAAGGACAGCGATCCGAAGCTTTACGATCCGACGCAGGAAAACATCAACCTCTACCACGGCGGCGACCTGCGTGGATTGGAAAGAGCCATCCAGAGCGGATACTTCAACGACCTCGGCGTGACCGCTCTGTGGCTCACACCCGTGCTCAAGAATGTCTGGAGATCGGGCTATGATCTGGGCGGATGGAAATCCGGCTACCATGGTTACTGGACGCAAGATTGGCTCGACATCGATCCGCACCTCGTGAGCCGCGAGTCGCTCGATGGCAAACCCTACAGTGATGATGCGAATGGCCGTATGGAGCACTATCGCGATTTTGTGAAACTCGCGCACAGCAAGGGCATCAAGGTCATCCAGGATGTCGTACTCAATCACGCCGGCCCGGTGTTTTATTACGATGCCGACAACGACGGCGTGTTCGACGAAGGCGAGAAAGACGAATGGGTGCAGCCGTTCAAACGCGATGGATATCACGCCAGTGCCAAGTGGGCGGATGTGCCGCGCTGGAATGTCGCGAAGGTGCAGCCCGATGGCCCGCGCGAGCTGTTGGGCAAAACGATTGAAACGCGAGGCTCGCTGGCGCGCTTGGAAAGCTACGGCCGCAAGGGATTTTCTCCTGACAGCCTCGGCAAGACCGATGGCGAGGAGGTCGAATGCGATTTCTTTTCGCTGCGCGATTTCTGGACCGATTCCAAAGGCGAGCACTTCGATGCCCTCGTCGATGAGTTTGTGACCATCTATGATTTTTACCTCGGCCATGTCGGCGTCGATGGACTCCGCATTGATACGATCAAGCATGTGCACCACGAATTCTGGGATGCCTTCACTGAGCGGCTCAGGTCGCGCCTCGGCGCAAAGGCCGCCGACAAATTGCTCTTTGGGGAAATCTACGACGGCAACCCCGAGATCCTTGGGCGCTACACCTGGCGCTCGGATTGGCCCGCAAGCAAGGAACCCGGACTCGACGGCGTGCTTGATTTCCAATTCTGCTTCAGCGCGCGCGAGTACCTGCGCCACCCCGACGGCCAATATGGATCTCCCGCGGCATTGGAAAAAGCCTTGCTCACACGCACCTCAAACGACTCGAAAGGCCGCCCGGTTTACAACCCCAACCCCGGACCCGACGGGCTAAACGCGCAACAGAAAATCATCACCTTCATCGAAAACCACGATGGCCTCAACCGCTTCCGCGTCGCTGGCGTGAGCGAACGCCGCAACCGCCTCGCCCAAGGCCTCGTGCTCACCTTGCCCGGCATCCCATGCATCTACTACGGCACCGAACACGCGACGCCCGATCCCGACGGAAAAATTGGCGAGGACGGCGAAACCGGACGCTTCACATTTTTCCAAAGCGAAGGTGCGCCTGCCATCGACGAAGTAAAACAATCCGCCTCGTTCAAAGAAATTTCCGCACTCACCTCGTTGCGCGAAAAGCTGCCCGTGCTCCGAACAGGCTCCTTCATCCCGCTGTGGACCGATTCGGGTGATGACTCAAGCGACGACGGCGTGCTCGCCTACGCGCGCGCGACTGAGGATGGCGAATCGTTTGCCGTAGTCGTGATCAATGCCTCCGGCGAAGCGCGCGTGACCGGTACCGCGAATCAGGCAATGAACCTCCCCGCATCACTCAAGACCCACGGCAAACAACTGCGCCCGGTGCTGACCATTGGCGCGGAGAGCGCGGGCGATGCCGTGAACTTCGATGCCGCAGGCCCGCTGCGTCTGCCCGTGCCCGCCGACAGCTTGACCGTTTATCAAGCCGAGCTGCAAGCCGTGGGCGCGCCGCAAAACTGATGCGGGCCGCGTCATGGTAGGGCGATGCGGCC
>CAYRLT010000041.1:0-10773 GCA_964425095.1 uncultured Luteolibacter sp. | reverse complement strand
CTTGGTCTTGTTTTGAGAAAAGCCAAGGAAGGCCAGCCAGCATACCAGAATAAAGCCAAAGGCGATTGCCAGGGACCATTCCATGAATGTATTGAAGACCAAGGGTGCCACCAAGCTCACCGCCAACCCACCCAAGGCCCCGCCAGCCGACATCAGCAGGTAGTATTCCGTCAGGTGGGAAGTGCCGGGTTTGAGCTTGGCCAGTTCGCCATGACAAACCATGCAGATCAGAAACATCGCAGAGAAATGCACCACCAGCTCAGTCATGAAACCAGGAGTCCAATCCCATGGTATGTTGTAGATGCCGGATGTCATGAAAATCACCAGCATCGCGGGAAAAGCCCAGACAGGACGCACATACCAGCGCGGGTGGTCGAAGCAGATGATGAAAGTGATCAGATAGAGGGCCAGAGGGATGACCCACAGAAACGGGATTACCGCGACATCCTGGCAAACATGATTGGTGGTGGCCAGCAACATGAGCGAAGCGAAGGCGGGCAGGAGAACCCACAGAATCCGGTGAGCGGCAGCAGGTGGTGGTGCCTTGGCGTCTTTTTCTTCTTCCTCATGGAGACGGCGCGCGGCCTCGGAGGTGCCGCGTTTCCACTCGCCGATGGCACAGGCCGCCATCAACAGGGCGAAGAGCGCGAAGGTTCCCGACCAGACCCAAGCCTGCCGCACCACGTCCCAGCGGGGTTCGATGAGGATCGGGTAACTTAACAACGCGGTCAGCGACCCGACGTTTGAGAGTGCATACAGGCGCCATGGCATGCTTTTCGGATAGACTCGGGAATACCACACTTGCACCAGCGGACTGGTGGCGGAGAGCACGAAATAGGGCAGCCCGACCGTGGCCAACAACAACACAAGGATCTGCCACGAGGGGTTTTCCGATCCAAGCGGCTTAAGGGAGGAATCCGGCACAATTGGCAGTAGAAGCGCCGCCGAAACAAGCAGTGCCACATGCACCCATGCCTGCGTCAGAGGTTTGCGGCGGGTGAGAAAGTGCGAGTAACTGTAACCCGCGAACAGCAGCATTTGAAAAAACAGCATGCACGTGGTCCACACTCCGGGACTGCCACCAAACCATGGCAGGATGAACTTGCTGATCATGGGCTGGACCTGAAATAACAGGAAGGCTCCCAATAAGCTAACGAGACAAAAAATATAGTTCATAAATATTACGGGTTTTTTCTAGCGGCGGTTTATTTCGAAGCGCGAGCATAGGCAGCCCGAACGGGCGGTCAAATCGAATACGAGGAGGCGAGGCGCTTTGCGTCACTTTGAAACGTGAATCGGGTGGATGACACAACCCTTGGAAAATCAACATTCCCGGTTGTTAATATTGAAAAAGGCGCTGTGGAAACAGCTGACGAATGGCAAAGCAAGTTGGGTCTCCCGGTCAGCAAGCACACCTACGTTGCGGCTTATGGCGGCGTCAATCGGGACGCGGAAGCCGGCGTCGCCACCGGTCCGCTGAGCACCGGATTCGGCACAAGACCGACCGCCTTCGGCCCCGAATATGCGTTCGGGATGATGCTGGAAAGAAATCTCGAGCAACCGGTTTTGATCATCAAGACCGCTTGGGGCGGCAAATCGCTCAACTACGATTTCAGCCCCCTTCCGCAGGCCTCTATCAAGCCACTGCAAATGAAAAATAGCAGGCAGAAAAATGGAAGGCCTAGAAGGAGGCGTGGGACAAATACCTCGCCGACGGAGGAGCTGCCGCTGTGATGGTGCTGATGGAGAAGGACATGAAGGCCCTCGAAAGCCAGAAGTAAATCTTGCAGGCATCGATCGCCAAATTGCCAAAGGATCAGCAGAAACCTGCGGCCATGAATGCGAAGAGCAAGGAACTCCCACGAAAACTGATCGCCCCACCCGGCGACATACCCAAGCACGATGCCGCCAGCCTCTACTGGAATGAGATGATCAGCTTCGTCCACAAGGTCTTGGCCGCCCCTAAAGCCTACCACCCGGAATACGATCCTCAGGCTGGCTTTGAAGTGGCAGGAGGATTGTGGTTCCAAGGGTTCAACGACCAGTTCTCTCCCGAGTTCTACGGCAACTACGCCAGCAACATGGTGCATTTCATCCAGGACCTGCGGAAAGAGGTCAAGCAACCGAAGATGCCCTTCGTCATCGGTGCGCTTGGAACGGCGGCCTTTCCCGAAGATGCCTTGACGAACAACGTGGCCGTAGCCCAGCGCGAAGCCGCCCGTTCCCCGGAACTGACTGACACCGTGGCAGCCGTTGAAAGCTGGCCGCTTACAACTCCGGAAGTCGGTGCCTGGCGCGCGAAGCCGGAGTGGCCCTTGTATGGCGGCAACCAAGGCTACCACTACGACGGCAGTGGCCGCTTCTTCATCCGCCTCGGCGACGAATGCGCCACCGCCATGCTCAAACTCATGGGCAAGAAGTGACCGCAACCCATGGTGCTGGTGAAGATCGCTTTTGTTCGGCAACCCCGGCGTTTGCACCTGTTCTCCGGGACTCTACAATCACAGCAAGCCCGAGTTTTAATAAGCTGGTGAGCCATCAACGACGCCGATGCGCTCTTGATCCCGAGCCATCGTTGTGGCAAACGTATGAACAAGTCGTTTCACCTTCATGAGAAAATCGGAACCATTCTGGTGCCGTCTGGCCCCATGCACGGCATTTACGCTGACGGTCACCCTCAGTCTCTGTGATGTCCGGGCCGCTGGCGTAGCAGTCTTGAAGGAACAAACTTTCCACCGCGACAGTATAGCGAAGCCAGTGATCTACCAGCGGATCATCGACTCCCATGGTCCCTATTTGCGAATCGTCAACGCTAGCCGTAATATCGACATCCTACGATCCGAGATGGTGAATCACATCGAAGTTCCGGACCAATTACCACCGACACTGATGGAGGAAAAGGATCTTGCGGATTTACGCGAGTCGCTCGCAGACATGAAGAAATTCTCAACCCGTTATCCGCGGAGCGCTCCCTTATTGGCTCCGCCGATCGGCGCGCTGTCCGGCCATCTCGCTCATTTCGATGCCGGTGAAATACGCTTCGAAGGAGATTGGATCACCCGGGATAAACTCGCCGCAGTTCTCGAAAGTCGGCGGCTCGTGGACGAGATTCGGCGGAAACAAGAGATTGAGCAACTTGTCTTCTATAAGACCCAGCGAGAAAAGGGACTGGTGCTCGTGGACGGCAAATGGATGACCGAACAGGAAGCGCGGGAATACCCGCCATCGGCGCACACCGAATTAAGCGACGCCCTTTTGCCGCTCGTAAACCCCGACATCGAAAGTGCTCGCATCGCCCTGCAAAACCTCTCGACCCTCGCCTCCAGCCAAAACGGAGCACTAAAAGTCCGGACGGAACGCCTCCACACGATGATTAAAAACCTCTTTCTCGCCGAATTTCAACTCTCCGGGCAAATCATCGCCTACAACGTGGCCACAGCGAAGGCCGCCGCGCACGAGCGACACGCAAAGCAGTGGCTCAAACCGAATGCCTTCGGCACCATCCGCAAGACTGCCGCACGCGAATCGCAAGACAGAGCATCGGCGGTTCGGAACCAGGCCGACAAGCAGCTTGCCGCCTGCCGCGCGGAATTGCTGACCCAACTGCGCGAGGCGGATATCGTCACCGACGATTTTCACAAACTCCGCGAGCACCGCGTGGCACTGATTCTTGGGGAAACGGTAAGATCCATCGCCGCACGGCGGACTCCCGGAGGAGAGTTCCACTCCTCATTTCCGGACGAATCACTGGCCGCCATTCGCAATAGCATCACTTCACAAAAATAACCTCAAATAGTGGCAGACACGAACGGACCAAGCATTGCAGGAGTGCGCAGTGTCGGCACGGGAGCATCCTTGCCGGGAGGAGGCGTGGTGGCTCTGGCACTAAGCTTGAAGAAGAAAGGAATGGTTTCGGTTCTCTCGTTTTAACATCTGTCGTGAATCCGAGTGCTCATCCCTCAATGACAGCCAGACTCCGCTTCCGAATCCTCTAAACCGGATTCATGCGCAATCCCTCGAAAAAGCTCAAAAAAACGATCTTGGCAGAGCGGCGTGCCGAGCTAAGCTCCCGGCGAATGGTTTTCCCTCAAGGTCTCCCGCTCCCGCCCAAATCCAATTCCCAACAATCAGCCCGTCCATGTCCACGTTTTCAAAGCGAGCCACCTGCCTTGTGCTGGCATTACAAATATTCGGATTGATCGCCGTTTTCGGCGCCGAAATCGTGTCACCCGTCGGGGTGACGACATTTCAAGCGAACCTTGGAGAGATAATCGTCCGGAGTCGAACTGTGAATCTGACGATTGCGGCCACCAGTAGCAAGGGTGCCGTCAAATACATGCAATTGGGAGATAGCGCACGCGGCGTGTTCGGTGCGGAGCAACCATACAAAAAAGCAATTTCCTACAGCTTCCCGGAAACCGCCACGGGCCGACATTTCATTGCCGCTATTTTCAAAGACAGCGCGGGCAATAAGTCTAATCAGGCGAACATCACACTCGATATCATTCCAGATCTGCCATACCAGCCAGCACTTGTGACCGGTTCCAATCCGGGAGTATCAATTCGCCGCGGCAACTACGCATTTACACAGCTTGCGGATACGGTGCATGATCCCGGAAATCCGATCGTGCAATTCTCCACCTCTTTGGGTGAAATCCTCATCCAACTTGCCCCTCTGAAGGCTCCACTTACCGTCGCAAATTTCCTGAGTTATGTGGATAACAACAACTACGACAATTCGTTTTTTCACCGCTCGGTGCCCGGATTCATTATTCAGGGAGGCGGCTCATTCATCGACACCGCTAACAACTATAGCGTGACGCCAATTGAAAGCCATGGCACAGTCAAAAACGAACCCGGCGACTCCAATCTCCGTGGGACCATCGCCATGGCCAAGGTCGATCAGGATACTGAAAGCACTAAGAGCGCTGACAGCGCTACAAGCGAGTGGTTTTTTAACCTGGCTGACAATTCCGCGAATCTGGATCAGCAAAATGGGGGATTTACCGTATTTGGAAAAGTGCTGGAATCATCCATGCCCGCGGTTGACGGGATCGCCGCGCTTTCGGTGAGTGACCAAAGCGCAAGCATCGGCTTCAACGAGTTGCCCTTGATCCAGGTGCCTTCGGGGGATGATACCCTTAAATTGCAGGATTTGGTTTTGATCGGCAACGCCTCGCGTTTTCGTTTCAGCGTAAAGAAGCAGGTTGCCGGAGTTAAGGCTACGATCCAAAACAACTTCCTTGTTTTGGAGCCGTCCGGAAAACCTACCAGCTCGAATTCTTCGATCATGATACGCGCCATTGCTCCAGACGGACGATATCTGGATTTTTCCGTTCCGCTGGATATCGCGACCAACCATCCAATGATCGCCAAAGGAGTGGGCACCCAGTCGATTAAGATCAATGAGGACACGCCGATTAATATTTCGATTCCCGTCAGCAATCCGGACAATTCCCCTTTGGTTTGGGATTTCACGGATCTTCCAACAAAGGGTGATTGCGAGCTGCTGCCAGAGGCCAAGCAAGGAGTTCGCGTCATCCGCTACACACCGGATGCCAATATTTCAGGCTCTGACAGCTTTACCCTCCGGGTGCTGGATGATAATGTAAAGCTACAGAAACGCGGACAGGATCAACTAAAGGTGAACATCACGATCACCCCGATCAACGATTTACCGACCATCACAGCTCCACCAACCTTCCAGATTTCAGGCGGTTCCACTTCCAGTTTTGACGTTGAGGTGGCCGACGCGGAAACTCTGGCGAATAATCTGGTGGTGACTTGTTCCGCAAGCGGTTCGGTTTTCCCCATGGGTTCGGTGGCCTTACAAGGTTCCGGGGCTACGCGAACCGTTCGGTTATCTCCATCCGCCACAACCAATATTTCGAAGGGCTCTGTCATTCTGACGGTGACCGACAGCAACAATAAGCGCACGACAACCAAGGTTGCTGTGGTGGTTTCTCCTTGAGCCCACCCGCGCGGTTCTGCCCGCAATCCACGAAAAAAACCAATCGGAATTTCACGCCCCTTCCCCGCCCTCGGGTCGGCTTGGTCGCGCATGGCACAGCGAAGCCTTCACCGATCGCTCTTTAGAGACTCTCCCAATCTGTTCTCGATGACTGATCATGGCCATATCATCAAGATCATGCATCCCCATCCCTTGACACAATCTCATCACGCGGTATTTGTCGGACATGGCAATTCAGCGTTTCGTGGTGCTTACTGTATCGATTTTCTCATATTTCGGACCCTTGTCCTTCCTGGTGGCGCAGAGTGCTGACACGCCGATTTACAGGCAGGGAGGAACCGACAGAAAGGAAGAGGACAAGCGCATCATTGAGCAACTACTCCGCCTACGTGAGAAAGGAAACTTGATTTCAAAGGAGGAGATCGACCAGCAGACGCTCGCTCCGCAGCCGCAAGTTGTGGAGTTGCAACCAGTTCGTGACCAGGAAATGAAAACTGAAGAAGTAGCGGCACAGGCTAGGACGATGAACCTTCGCGTGGGATACTGCTACCAATGCACCCGCTGCGACAAATGGCATCTCAATCTAGCAGGTGGTTATGCGATCGCCGAAAACGTAATCGTCACATGCGATCATGTGTTGAAAACCAAGACGAAGATGCGCGACGGCTACCTGGTGGCCGTGGATCATGAAGGAAACGTGGCGGGTGCTGTGGCCGTTTTGGCAAGCAACGAGATGATGGACGCGGTGATCGTCAAGGTGACTGGCACGAAGTTCACACCCGTGCCTTTAAACCAAAACGTACGACAGGGAGCGGCGTCTTATTGTTTCAGCCATCCCTTGCAACAAGAAGGTTATTTCAGTTCGGGGATCGTGAATCGGTTTTTCTGGAATGACTCATATCGAGGGGAGAAAGAGAACTCGCTGGATGCGCTACGCCATCTGCGTATGAATTTCAGCAACGACTGGGCCCCGGGCAGCAGCGGCTCACCCCTGTTCGATCAAGCGGGTAACGTGGTCGGCCATGTCTCGACAATCTCGGGCTTGTCCAACGGCAAGGAAAAGGCGCCAATGATCACACTTCACACCGGTACTCCGGCGAGGAGCGTGGAAGCGCTGGTGCAGGCAATGCGGCAGTAGGAATTCGGGCTTGGAAACCATCGCCATCCCTTGAGATTTCATGTCTGAAGCTTTATGACTAAAAGTCTTGGCATAGCGGCCCGCAAAGCTACGTTAACGGCGTCGATTCCAATGCGAACGCCTAAAGCTTGATGTGACTCGCCTCATATACCGAGCCCCGCCACCTTCGCAATAGGAGATGCCCATGACCACTCGTATTGATGATCCAAACACTCACGCGCCGGAGGACACTTCCAACGAAGCATGCGTGAATCATCTTGCGGAAAACCCATCGAAACACTCGGAACATGACGGGACTCCGATGGCATTACCTCCGCCACGCTCCAAAAACGAATTCTCCGCACTCCGAGATCACTCCTTGGATCATCCGGACTCAGGATTTTACATCGCCCCGCTATCTCTCAACACTGACGAATCTTCGGCAGCCATCGACATCCAGCAATTTGAGGGCAATGTAGTCCGCCTCGAAAATACCGTTTTCGATCCGACCAAAATCCCCCGTCAAGGCATACTCACGCCATCGCCACAAACCATCCATGAAGACTCCCACCTGCATGGCGAGGAACATAGGTGGGGTCGCCCCAACGAGCGATCAATCCGTTGGATCATCAGCAGCGGACTCGGTGTCGCAGTCCTTATGGCATTCGTCCTCATGATGCTTCCGGCGATCAATGAACCCAACACCACCAAGCCTGGACCGTGGCAGATCGGTCTTGTGGTCGATTCGGCTGAAAAAATCGGGAAAATCGAAAACCTCAACGAATGGCTCGCGCGCCGTACAGAGGCCATGGAATTGTTCCGGATTTTCGCAACCTCCTCGAAATCGGACGATATCCAGCCACTCATCCGGGACCCTCGTAAAATTCAAGAGCTTATCCGAAAAAACCACCAACAATCCTCTATCCCCCACGACTGGTCACCACCGCCATCCTCAACATGGATCGCTTTTGAAGTCGGCGACCGAATCTGCGGCGTGCTCGAAGGAACTCTTCCGGACTTCTCCAATTTCCGCGCCTATATGGTGGATTTCGAAAACCACATGGTACTCGATTGGAAAGCCACTACCGGCCATAGCACAGCATCCTTCGACGAACTCGCCACCGGTCATGGAGAGCCAGAAGAGATCCGAGCGTTCATCTCACCCAGTGGTTACTACAACCATATCTTCCGAAGCCGATTTCCAAAGCTATCAACTCACCTCACCCGACGAAAAACGCTCTATCTGGTGTTATGCCCGCCGTGGAGGAACGGCGGACGCTCAATTCGCAAATCTGTTTTTTAAGGGCGAAATCATCAAGCCCGAGGAACTCACCTACCGAGTCACCGTCCGCCTCGCCCGTGGACCGGAAGACACCCTCCCCAACCAGTGGGTTCTTGAGGAATTACTACATCATGAGTGGGTCAATCCGTAATTCCCAATCTATCAGCCATCGACCAACTCTTTTCCCCTGACCTGCCCCCCCTCGCGCAGGGGCAAAGCTTCTACACCTATGAAGGAACCCGACCATCAACTCACCGATCACACCGGAATTCTGCAAGTCTCCACCGATCCGATACACGCAAAAGTGGACGTGGACTTTAACCCGGCCTTATTGAGCGATAGCGATGTCCGCTCACTGATCAAAGAACACATCACCCAAGTCGAATCCTCCATCCGCAAATCCACTTTCCGCCTCGAAGGAAATGCCTGCGAAGCTTGCGCCCAGAAACTCGAAATACGAGTCAGCCGGATCCCAGGCGTTAGACGCGCCACCGCCACCTACCTCGGCAAGGTGCTCTCCGTCACCTTCGATTCCGATATCGAACCGGAATCACGCGTCGAGGTGGACCTGAAAAACTCGGGAGCCGATATCAAACCTCTCGCCCCACGCGGCACTGACGAACGATCACTCCTGAAAAAAATCCTCTCTGGCGATCTCAACGAAGAACTTTCCTGCGGCATCGGCCTCGCCTTCCTCATCGCCGCCGTGATCACTGAAAAATCCGCTGGCGCATCTTATCTGATCAATGCCCTCTACACCGGCGCTTATCTCTTCACCGGCCAACAAGGAGTTAGATCCGCCTTCGCCTCACTCCGCGAACGCGTTCTGGATGTGGACGTCCTCATGGTGCTAGCCGCCATCGGCGCAGCTCTCATTGGAGCCCCCTTCGAAGGCGCCCTGTTACTCTTTCTCTTCAGCTTTTCCAATGTCCTCCAACGCCACGCGATGGAGCGCACCCAGAAAGCCATCGAATCCTTGCTCACCCTCCGGCCCACCGAAGCCCTCGTGAAACGCGGCAGCGAATCCTTGAAAATCCCTGTCGAAGAAATCAATGTCGGCGAAATCGTCATCGTCCGCCCAGGCGAACAAATCCCCTTCGATGGCATCCTCACCGAAGGCAGCACCAATGTCGATGAGGCCTCACTAACAGGCGAATCCATGCCTGTCTCGAAATCCATCGGCAGCCCGATCTTTGCCGGTACCCTCAACCAAAGCGGCGGCATCGAACTCCGCGTCACCAAACGCGCCGACGACTCGACCCTCTCCCGCATGGTGAAACTCGTCGCCGAAGCCCAGGCGGAAAAATCCAGCGCCCAGCGCTTCCTGGAAAAAGCCGAGCAATACTACGCCATGGGCGTCATCGCCTTCACCGCAGCCGTTTTTCTCGTCCCTTATTTGTTCCAAGACGAAACCTTCTTCAAAGCTTTCTATCGGGCCATGACCATTATGGTCGTCGCCTCGCCTTGCGCCCTGATCATCAGCACCCCGGCCACCGTGCTTTCCGCCATCGGCGGCGCCGCCCGCCGCGGCATCCTCATCAAAGGTGGCTCCCACCTCGACCGTGCCGCCAATATCGATATCGTCGCCATCGATAAAACCGGCACCCTCACCGTCGGCAAACCATCCCTAACGGAAATCATCACCCCCGCCGGCATCCATCCGATTTCCAGCACACTCAATGCCGATATCATTTCCTTACTCCGCATCGCCGCCGCCCTCGAAACCAAATCCGAGCACCCACTCGCCAACGCCATCGTCAAGAGCGCCCAAGCCCTTGGCATCGATCCACCCACCGCCACCGATTTCCAATCCACCGCCGGCAAGGGCGCTGAGGCCACCATCGATTCCACCCGCTATCTCATCGGCAGCGAACGACTCTTCCAAGAACTCAACGCAGCCGGCCTCGCCTCTCTAGCAGACCTCTCACAACCGATGCAAAACGATGGCAAAACCTGCGTCTGGCTGGGCTCACGCGTCGGCGAGCACGTCACCGCCCTCGCCATCCTTGCCATGGCCGATACCATCCGCCCCACCGCCCGCGATCTCGCCCCACAATTGCGCAAACTCGGCGTCAAAAAAATCGTCATGCTCACCGGCGATCAACACCTCGTCGCCGAAGCCATCGCCAAACAAGCGCAAGTCGATGAGGTCCGTGCCGAACTGCTTCCCGAAGACAAACTCAACGTCATCCGCCAACTCAAAACCGAAGGCACCGTCATGATGATCGGCGATGGGGTCAACGACGCCCCTGCCCTCGCCATGTCTGATATCGGAGTCGCCATGGGCGCGGTCGGCACCGATGTCGCCATGGAAACCGCGGACATCGTCCTCATGGGCGACCGTTTGGAAAACATCCCACTTCTGTTAGCGCATGCCAAACGTGCCAAACGTGTGCTCCTTCA
>CAYRLT010000040.1:0-9494 GCA_964425095.1 uncultured Luteolibacter sp. | reverse complement strand
AATCAACAGCAGGAAAAAGATCAGCCCGCCGAAAAAGTAACTACTTCGGATCGAGGTGTTTTCTCGGTGAATCTGAATCGCCCGCTGCCAGTGTTGCAGATCCAACCACGGCCCGACCAGCAGCCCGACCAATAAAGGAATTGCATAGCCGAAAAGATCCGGCCCCGCCCAAGCACCGGGCAACTCAGCATCCCAACGGAAATTTTGCGGAACCAAGGGGTGCAGATTGGAAATCACCACCGCAATGCAAACCAACATCAAGGCCCCGAAAACGCCGTGCCCGAATTTAATCCGCTGGATGCCGAATTCTTCACCAAATAAACACCCCGCCGCCAACACCACGAACACCACCATGCACAAATAAAGCCCGGTCATCGAACCGGAAACCAGATCGAGCGGCCAAAATAGGTATTTCGTCAGCGCAAACACCGTCAACGTGAGCGCCACCACTTGATAAAGATAAAAAATCAGCCGGAACGGCTTGGCGAATTTATCAAAAAAGATCGCCAGCGATTCCTGACCGCCCGCATGCCGTTTTGCCACGATTTGTGTCAAAAAACCGAACAACATCAAACCCAATGCGTTCGGAATCGCGAACATCAACAGCCCCTGCAAGCCGAACATGAACGTCATTTGGACGCTGAAAAACAGCCCCAGCCCCCACATCCAGGCTAGAGCCACGGAGTTCCCCCAAAGTAATGCGTTGATCGAGCGGAGATTCATTGTCGGGCGAACAAACCCGTATTTCCCCCCCCCGGCAAGCTACATTCTCCTCCGCAGTGGGGGGATCTCCCGAAAACCCGCGAGAATTACCATTGAAGCCCGGCGGATCACACTCTTTACTCCCGGCTTCACCGAACCCGCAGCACTCGCTTCATGATTGAAAACATCCGCAAATACAGAGCTCTCATCATTCTCAGCCTCGTTGTCGTCGCCGTCGCCTTGGTCGTCGGCCTCCAGAGCAGCAGTGTTGCCAGAGGAGGGAATGGCCGTGCCATCCTGAAAATCGCCGGCCGCACATACGATGATAAAGAATACCAGCACCTCGGAAGCGGTGCTTTCGAACTCACCTCCAGCCTAGCTCGCTCCGGTGATTTCACCCTTTACCAATTCCTCATGGGCCTCTCAGCCGGCGCCACCACCCAAGAAGATGCCGTGGAAAAATTCTTCATCGGCCGCATGCTCATCCGCCAGGCAAAGGATGAATTCGGCGTTCACCCTGGCGATCAGGAAATCTCAGACTACATCCGCAACCTCCGCGTCTTTAACGATAAAGACGGCAAATTCAACGAAGACAACTACAGCAACTTCGTCAAAAAAGGCCTCGGCCGCCTCGGCATGACCGAAGGCGACCTCCGGGATCTGGCTGCCGATATCATCGCCTCCAAAAAAATCAACGCGATCGTCGGCTCCGGCCTTGGCGTGAACCGCGAGGTGGTCGCCCTTGAACTTGCCCTTGAGAACCAACAAATCGAAGGCGAAATCGCCAGCCTTTCCATCGATCCCTTCGAAACGGAAATCAAACCCACGGATGAAGAAATCAAAGCCTACTGGGAAACCATTCAGGACGCCTTCACCACCGAGCCATTGCGCAAATTCACCTACATCATCACCACTCCGGACATGCCTGCAGACGCAGCGGCAGATACCAAAGACACCCCGGAATCCATTGCCGATGTCGCCGCCAGCGACGAAGCGAAGAAGGCCGCCGCTAAGAAAAAGGCCGATGAAAAGGCCAAAGCCGCCGCTGAACTCGCCGAAGCACGCCGCAAGAAACAAATCGAACTTGATTCACTCGTCGATGATTTCACCTTCAAGCTCGAAGAACAAAAAGGTGCCGGTTTCGAGGAACTCGCTGCCGCAAATAACTGGGCAGTGAAAACCACCGAGCTCTTCCCACAATCCAAACCGCCCACCGAACTCGACGTCAACCTCCGCGCCTCCAACAATCGCGGTGCCAAGGCCATCAATGAGTTGTTCCGCATTAAGCTCACCTCCGATCCGATTTCAAAAATCTCCCAACCCATCGCCATCGGCGAAAACCAGTGGCTCGTCGCACGTCTCGACGGTGAGGAGAAATCCCGCCCCAAGACCTACGAAGAAGCCAAAGACGAGGCCCGCGCCCAATACATCAAGGAAAAAGCCGCCGATGCCATGAAAGCCGCCGCCAAAGTGGCCGCCGAAAAAATCAAGACCGCCCTAGCCGCCGGCAAACCTTTCGCCGATGCCGCCAAGGAGGCTGGAGTCGAGAAAACCAAGGCCTTCACCAAAGTGAATTCCACTTACCGCCCGGACACCGCCACCGAACCGAAAAACCTGTTTGAATCCGCCCGCAGCGTCGATCCCGGAAGTCTCGCCGAAATCATCACCGAATCCGACCGCACCTTCATCGTTCACGTCGCCAAACGCGAAGTCGTGAAAGAAGCGAATGCCGCCGAGCGCCTAGATAGCGAAGTCGCATCCCGCGCCAGCCAGAACGAAACTATCGCCTTCGCCGCCTGGATCACCGCCCAAACCGAAGCCGCCAAGGTCGAGCAACTCTACAAGAATAAGTAATGACCTTCACCGGTCGCTCGGTCCTGCTTTCCCATCCTCCATGCCCGCCCTCCAGAATCTCTTCGACGACGCCAACGGCCACTTCGCCATCGGCGAGATCGACGAGGCCATCGCCCTCTACCGGCAATGTGTCGCGCTGGAGTCCGATTTTTTCGATGGCTGGCACGCCCTCGGCATGGCCCTTCTAAAAACCGGCCACGTCAAGGAAGCTATCGGCTGCGGCCTCCAAGCTGTCACCCTTAAGCCCAACGACCTGTTAGCTTGGACCAGTCTGTCCCAAATGTATGTCCGGGACGGCAACATTCCCGAAGCCGAAGCCGCCAAAGGCAACGCCCGCATCCTCTCCCTCGGCGGCAGAGTCGTCAGGTAATGCCAAGAAAAGTCCGGCAAGCACGTCTTCAAGGAGCTTAGGCATCTCGTCCACATTCTCCGTTTCAACTTCCCTTGTCAGCTTTCTGCGGTTAGCAAATAAAACACCGCCATGTCCGCCGAATCCTCCCGACGTCCCTTGAAATCCCGTTCGACGGAATGGGCGAAATCCAGCGCGGCACGACTGTCCCGTGCCGGTGCTACACCGAATGGCATCTCCGCCGCCAGTTTGCTCATGGCACTGCTGGGGTTCTCCGCTTTTATCGCCGCCGGAAACAACTGGATCACTCCATGGATCGGCTGGATCTCCGGGGCTGCATGCATCCAACTTCGCCTGATTTGCAATCTGCTTGATGGCATGGTGGCCATCGAGGGCGGCAAGCAATCTCCGACAGGTGCCATTTGGAATGAAGTGCCGGATCGTTTCACAGATACGCTTTTACTCATGGGTGCCGGCATTGGCTGCGGCCATCCATGGGCGGGCGCGGCGGCTGCATGGGCCGCCGTAATGACGGCTTACACCCGCTCTCTCGGAGCCGAACTTACCGGCAAACAAGACTTTTGCGGCCCACTTGCAAAACCACAACGAATGGCCGTCCTCACCGTGGCCGCCCTACTCACACCACTGGAATTCCTCTGGAATAAAAACTTCGCGCTGCTTCCTGCTGTCCTTTGGCTGATCGCCGCCGGGTCTATTTTCACGACCTTACGCCGCTTGTGGCATCTGGCCGAAAAATTGAAGTCACCTCCGCCATGATTCAAAACGTCATCGCGCAGTTCGTCCGCCTGATCACCGGCGTTCGCCTGATCGAGAATCATGCGAAACTGCCCTCGACACGGATTTACTATGCGAACCACTCGTCGCATCTCGACTTCATAGTGATCTGGTCCTCGCTTCCGTCGCGCGCTCGAAAGCGAGCAAGGCCGGTCGCCGCTGCCGACTACTGGAATCGTGGCCCGATCCGTCGATGGCTAGCAGGGAAGGTCTTCAGGGCGGTCCTGATCCCCAGAGGCAAGGTCACACGTCAAGATGATCCGATTGGCATAATGAGTGCCGTCATCGAGCAAGGATACGATCTAATCATTTTTCCCGAAGGCACGCGAAGCCAAGATGGAAAAGTGGCCAATTTCCGCTCTGGACTTCATGCCTTGGCACAACTTCACCCGCAGGCTGAGTTGATCCCCGTCTATTTGGAAAACCTAAACCATATTTTACCCAAGGGCGAGTTTTTGATGGTTCCAATTATGGGAAACGCCATTTTCGGAAGTCCCTGTGATGGCCCGCATCATGGAGAAACCCGCCATGATTTTCTCGTCCGGGCACGTGAATCCCTGCTCGCTCTATCAGCCAATTACCCGCCAAATATCCAAACAACTGCAACCGATGAACCTTGATCCGGAACTTCTTTATCTCGTCGGCGGAGTGGTGGTGCTACTGGCGCTTTCCAGCCTCATCACTTCAATCCTCATCCGCCGCCAACACAGCGAACCATCCGCCACCCTGGAAAACCTCAAACATCGCGTGACCGCCTGGTGGTGGATGGTCGGCGTGTTCGGCATCTCGATGGCATTAGGGAAAAACGCACTCTTCGGCCTCTATGTATTGCTTTCGTTTCTCGCACTCCGGGAGTTTATCACACTCGGCCCGATGCCACGGGCAGACCATCGCACACTCTCCTGGGTGTTCTTCATTATCCTCCCCTTACACTATCTCTTCGCTTGGGCACCGTGGTATGGAATGTTCACGATTTTCATTCCGGTTTACGCTTTCGTTTTCATCCCTATCCGCTCAGCACTCGCAGGCGATGTGGACCACTTCCTAGAACGCACCTCCCGTATCCAATGGGGCGTGCTCACCTGCGTCTATTTCCTCAGCCATCTACCGATGCTGCTTTATCTGCCCATCCAAGGTTACGAAGGCCAAAACGCCAAACTCCTGTTCTTTGTGGTGCTCATCACCCAGATCAGCGATGTGTTGCAATACGTGTTCGGTAAAACCATGGGTCGGCGAAAAATCGCACCGAATATTAGTCCTGGAAAAACTTGGGAAGGTCTCTGCGGCGGCGGCTTAACCACCGTTGCGATAGGCACTTCTCTATGGTGGGCTACTCCGTTCACGCCTGTTTCTGCGGCGGTGATGTCTGTATTTCTTGTCGTCGCAGGATTCTTGGGAGGACTCGTGATGTCGGCGGTCAAGCGCTCGATCGGAACTAAAGATTGGGGCCGGGGCATCCCAGGCCACGGCGGCGTGCTCGACCGCATGGACTCACTGCTCTTTGCCGCACCTCTATTTTTTCATCTTACCGGCTACTACTTCGGCACAAATCTAGCCAAAACCCTCGAACAACCACCTTGGTTTCGCTCCATCCTCAAATTCTGGATGTGAAACCTAAAATTCTCCACCAAGGAAAGTCTTGGACGTTAACTGAGAATATTTCGAGTCGGCCGCTTTCTTTCTGAACCTTGGCGATCTTGGAGTCTTGGCGTTTCATCCATTTTTTTGATATTTCGATCCACTCCCCTTCCCTCTCACTCCGCCTTGCACACCGCCGCCCGGTCTGCTTTCCTCCCCCTCCAAGCGCATCGCTTTCCGCCTCCCGCCTACCGTTTCCCGACCATGTTCTACCTCACCACTGCCATCGATTACACCAACGGTTCGCCGCACATCGGTCATGCTTATGAAAAAGTGCTTGCCGATGTGATCGTCCGCTACCGCCGTCTGCGGGGTGACGAGGCGTTTTTCCTGACCGGTGTGGACCAGCACGGCCAAAAAGTGCAACAAACAGCCGAAAAAGAGGGTGTAAACCCCGCAACTTTCGTCAAACGCACCACCAAGAAGTTCCTCAACCTCTGGGAGAAACTCGGCGTGCAATACGATGGTTGGGCAGAAACCATCGACCCGCGCCACAAGGCCTGCGTCCAAGCCATCCTCACCACTCTCAAGGAGCAGGGCCAACTCTACAAAAAAGCCCACTCCGGCCACTACTCGGTGCGCCAAGAACAATTCCTCTCCGACCGCGACCGCAATGAATCCGGCGATTTCGGCCCGGAATGGGGTGAAGTCGTCGTCATCGAGGAGGAAAATTGGTATTTCAAACTCAGCGAGCACACCGAATGGCTGAAAGCCTACCTCGAAGCAACGCCCGATGCCGTGCTACCCGCTTTCCGGAAATCCGAACTCCTCAACGCCCTCGAACGCAACTCCGGCACCGACCTCTGCATTTCCCGCCCGAAAGAACGCCTGCGCTGGGGCATCGAGTTCCCCTTTGATCCCGATTTCGTCACCTACGTTTGGTTCGACGCCCTCATCAACTACATCTCCTTCGCCGGTTACCGCGCCGCGCCAGATGCGGAACTCCCGGAATTCGAACGCTTGTGGACCTCCGACGAGCGACCCGTCCACATCATCGGCAAAGACATCCTCGTCCCTGCCCACGGCATCTACTGGCTGTGCATGCTCCATGCGATGGGTTTCCCGGATGCGCAAATGCCACGGTTGTTAGTCCACGGCTGGTGGAATATCCGCGGCGAAAAAATGAGTAAATCCATCGGCAATATCGTCGACCCCTCAGAACTCGCCGACAAATTCGGCGTCGATGCGCTGCGCTATTACCTCGTGCGCGACATTGTCACTGGCAAGGACTCGGATTTCGATGTCGAGCGCCTCATCATGCTTTTCAACACCGAACTCGCCAACGAACTCGGCAATCTCTGCAACCGCGCCCTCAACATGAGTCAGCGCTTCACTGACGGCATCATCTCACGCGGCGGCAGCTTCTCCGATGAAGACCTCGCCCTGCAAACATCCCTCGCAGAATCCACCGACGCCTATCGCACCGCCATGGATGAGTTCGACGTTTCCAAAGGACTCGAAGCCCTCAGTCGCCACGTCGTCCATTGCAACGTCTATGCCGAGCGCATGAAACCCTGGGAGCTTAATAAAAACCCGGAAAACAAGGACCGCCTCGCCACCGTGCTCCAGCACCTCGCCGAGAGTGTCGCCCATTGTGCCGTGCTGCTCTCCCCCATCTTGCCGGATGCTGCCGCCAAGCTCGCTGATCAACTCAATCTCCCCTCGCTCAGCACCCTTCAACTCTCCGATCTACACTGGGGACTCATCCCCGAAGGCCACACCATCGGAAAACCCAAACCCGTGTTCCCAAGAATCCTCATCGAGGAACCCACATAACGGCGATTATCGGTCGCCGATTCGTCCCCCCCACCCATCGCTCCGAATCCAATTCGACTAGCCCAACGCCCAACAACCCGGCGAGATTCCCAATATTCCTAGAGTTTCTATGAAAGAACTCAAAATGCCTTCTGGTATCCAGCGCTTCCCATGAAAAAATTCATCACCACCGCCGCACTTTGCATCGCCACATCCACCGCGCTATCCGCCGATGACGCATTGTCGGTGAAATATCCCGGTAACAGCGGACCCGGCAAAGGCAAACATGTCGTCCTGATCGCCGGTGATGAGGAATATCGCTCCGAAGATTCCCTGCCCATGTTGGGAAAAATCCTGTCCCAACACCATGGCTTCGATTGCACCGTGCTCTTCTCCGTTTCTCCGGACGGAAAAATCGACCCGAATGCCGGAACCAGCCTCAGCAATCCCGAGGCCCTCGATTCGGCCGATGCCATCATCCTGTTGATCCGCTTCCGCAAGTGGCCCGAGGAAACGATGAAACGCTTTGACGCCGCCATGAAACGCGGCGTCCCGGTGATCGCCTTGCGCACCAGCACTCATGCCTTCCAACTGCCAGCAACCAGCGCATTCAAGGACTATAACAGTTTTGGAAAACGCGTGCTCGGCGAACAATGGGTCACCCATTGGGGCAAACACAAAGCTGAAGCCACTCGCGGCGTGATCGAAGCCGCCAACGCCAGCGATCCAATTCTCAAGGGGGTTAGCGATGTGTTCGGCAACTCCGATGTTTACGAGGCCGCCCCACCCGCCGATGCCAAAATTCTGCTGCGTGGCCAAGTGCTCGCAGGCATGAAACCCGACGACCAACCCGCCAGCTATTCCAAAAAACGGAAGGACGGCGTCGAACAACCGATCAACGATCCCATGATGCCGGTCGCTTGGACCCGTGAAGTCAAAAACGAGGCTGGAAAAACCCAGAAAATCTTCTGCACCACGATGGGCGCCGCCACGGATCTTGCCAGCGAAGGACTCCGGCGTTTGGTCGTCAATGGCGTGTTCTGGGGCCTTGGCCTCGACGTCCCGGCCAAGGCCGACGTCGCCACAGTCGGCCAATTCGAACCTCTAATGTATGGTTTCAATGGTGCCCGCAAAGACGTGATGCCGTCAGCCCACGCGCTGGACGCCAAAGCCAACTGAGTTCGATCGTAAGCTTTCCTGCATTCCATCAGAATGCCTGCGCGGTTGTTCACCGTTCTCCACCACCGACACTTCATTTGGAAAAATTCAAACTTTCCCATCCCGGAACTCATCCTATAAATCCTTCCATGCGCAGCGAAATCTCACTGAAATCCAAGGTCAATCTTGGCATTGTTCCCACCCACCTCCGCTTTGTCGGCGCACTCCTCCCCGATGAAAACGGCCGGTTTCCCCGCAATGCGGATGGAGACATCCTTGTGGTCGCGGGAGTCAGGGAACTCGTCGAAATCTCGCCGGTTCCCTTCAGCTGCGTCCAGGTTTCCATTTTCCCAGGAACCGACCCCGAGGACATCGGTGCTCTCGTCAGCGGCCTCAAAGCCCTGGGCCTAGAAGTGGATTTCGTTCTGATGGTCGGCGGAGTCAATCCGATGAATCCTGCGGACGAAGACGCGGTGCTCGCCCAACTCCTGCCCAGCCTCAAGGCCGCCGTCGCCCATGGCACCCGCCACGTTTCCTCCACCTCGATCGAGGAATGGATGAGTGCTAACGAAACCCGCCGCGAAGGCGCGGATTTCGAAGCGGCAATCGCCCAAAACGTAAAACTCCACCTCCGCGCCTATCAGGAAGCGGGCTTGGAAGGATCGTCCATAGAAAGTTGGAACATCGAATTCCTCCGCCCCGGCGAGTTCAAAACCTTCACCAGCCTGGAGCGCGGCTGGGCATTCATCAGCGCTGCTAACAAGGCACTCGGAAAACCGTTCTTCAAAATCCTCGTCGATGCCGCCCACTGCGGCGATTCCGGGGTGTCGATCGCCGAAAACCAAGCGCTCATCGCCCGCATCGCCGAAGCGAACGAACTCGGAGTTTTCCATGCATCCGCCAAAACCACCCGCGGTTGTCTTTCTTCCGACGATGGCTGGATCAGCGTGCTTCTAACCGCCATGGCCGCGACCGGGAAATTGCAGCATGTCTATGTCGAAATGTTCGATCACGAGGACGCCGGCCTCGAAATGCTCCGCACCATGGAGCCAGGCCACGGCGTCGATACCCGTGACGGCCGGAATTATACCGAAGTGATGGCGGACGGCCTCGGGGACATCGCACACCGTCTGAACAATCTCGCCGCCCGCGGAATCCTGAAATCCTAAGCCGATGAAGCACACCGTCTACGGCGAGCCATCATTCCATTTGGCGACCCCCGAGCTTGATCTCGATATCAAAA
>CAYRLT010000039.1:0-3887 GCA_964425095.1 uncultured Luteolibacter sp. | reverse complement strand
ACCGTCGAGTTCGCCGGTGTAGAATCGATGTTCCAGCCGTTCCAGCGCCTCGCGTGATTCGTCGGTGATCGTCCCAACCCAGTTGTTTCCGTCCCATCGCTCGTCCATGCCTGCAATGATGGTTTCGAGCGCTCCCGCAATGGACTCATGCAGTTGCTCGTATCCCCGTGCGGTCAAATCGTTCGGGATGGCGATGCGTCGGACGCGGCCATTCCAAACGGAGACGGGGACGGCGTTTCCGATCTCGCCGTTGGATTCGTAATAGACGCTGCCGTCTGCGTGGATTTCCACGTAAGCGCCTTGGGGTTGTGATTGGCCTCCGTATTGAACGTAGAGAGGTGACGGGCCTTCGAGTTTGTCGATATTGGTTTTCATTGATGAGAAAAAGCCTGCCATGGGACGGCGTTTCAGCGCCTTCACCCACGCGGTCAGGCGCGGGCTACCCATGACAGGCTTTGGATCTCGTTTCGTGTGATGCCGCTTCCTAGGTGACTAGCCAAGGGGTCGAAATGCGGACCGACGCTGAAACATCGGCGGTGATGTTCTACCGCTCGCAACCGGACCTTGCAAGTCTGCTGTCGATTCCATCGCAACCAGCATGTCGCCGATGCCGTGGCGGATGCTCGCTGGTCGAGCTGGTCGAGCTGGTCGAGCCCGTCGAGCGTGTGGCGTGGCGTGTCGTCGGGCGGTCGTCGGCTTCATTGTCCTGCACGATGGACGGCGAGCGCGTGGCGTTGATCCTGTGCGCGGAAAACCGCCCCCGGCCGGAATATCCGGGGGCGGTCAACCCAACTTCATTCACCAAGAAAATTTGCCGTCCCCATCGTGCTTTCCAGCTTCCGGCCTTCCAGCCGATGGGGGGGGCTTCGATCATTTGACCGTCACCACTTTGAGCGGGCCGTCTTGGCGCTCCGGTGGTCCCGACTCCGTCGCGCATTGTCGAAACCGTCGGGCGCGGCGAGCTGCCTCCTCTCGTGCAACCTCGCGCTGCGCCTGCGCCTGCGGAGTGTTCCGCCTGCGCCGGGGTCGATGGTGAGTCATGGAGTCCATCGTGCCGTGGTGGGATTCTCGAACATCGCCACGAGAAACCGGAGCGCTGCATCATGTCCTTCGAGCACGCTGTTGATTTCGCCGATGGTCGCCGATGGATCGAATAAGTCGCGGCGAGGATCGCATTTTTCCGGCACTGCTCCTGTGCGATAGGCTGGCAGTCTCCAACCGATTCCGTATTCGCCCTTGCTGGCTGGCACAGAATAGCGGGCAAGATATTCGACCGCTTGGAGCGCGAGCGCTGCCTCGCGAACGGGTGTTGATTCCGCAATCGCCCGTTTCCTTGCATCGCCTGTGAAATAGTCAGGCATCGCTTCATCGACCAGCGTCGATGCGTGATCGGACGCTTGCTTGACTGCCGATGACGCGGCGCCGCGAATAGCGAGTAACGCGAACATCGCCGGGCCGGCCTCGCGCTCTGACAAGTCCCAAAAACCTCTGAGCCGGATTTCAGCGCGAGCGCGGCGGTTCAAGATCGCCCCGGCATCAAGTGGATCTTCACCACGAGCAAGCAGGTCCGCTGCGGAAAATTTCGGCATACCGCGTTCCTCTTGGATGGCGTCGTCAAATTCGCGTCGAGCGTCGGCGAGTTGGTTCAGTCTGCCTGCAAACGAGACGAGTGTCTTGCGGGCCTCGCCGATCTGGTTAGGGGCCGGAGCGGATGCCTCTTCCTTCCCGGCCGACGGTGCCTGAGTCAATCGATGTCCGCGAATGGCGCGGCCTGCGAGCTGTGAGATTTGATTTCGAATGGTTGTGGTCATTGATCGGACAGGTTGGAGTTGATGAACGCGGACAGCTCTACTTCGTTGACAGACTCCGCGTGAAGGCCGTTTACCATATCCTCTGCGTCACGAGCGCTCAAAAACCCGGCACCGCGTGGCGGGTCCTGTGGCCATGTGATGAGAATTGATCCCTCACGCATTTGACGACCTTGCACAAGGCAGTCGCGAGTCAACCGGACGGCTAAGGGTTTTGCGGGTGGTGGCGATGGGAAGAGCAGTCTTTCGCGCTCTGATTTCGCTCGGTCATAGGCGGCTTGTGAGCCGTAAGTTGTGGAATGTTGGTTCATGGTGTGTTTTCGGTTAGGTGCCCGCGTTCATCCCCGCGAGCGATGGGGCCAAGTGTGAGATTATTTCGCCGATGGCTGGTCGTCGTCGTCGTCGGCAAGCGCGGCAGTGGTCTGCGCTGTCGAAAGATATTTCTGCATCACGATTTCAGGATCGTATTCGGCGAGTTCGTGAAGAGCTTCATAGATCGCCGATTCCATGACGCGCTCGATACTGCTTGGATTGGACTCTGAATGAAGTCTTGCCGCCAGTCGCCGGGGCATTCCTAGCAACTTGGCACGACAATTGACCAGGTGATCGGTCCAAACCGCTTCGACGGCTTTTGCCTCGTGAACGGTGCCCTTCAGGATCGCCGCTTGCATTTCGGCGATGTCGGCCTTGGCTTTTGTCAGGCGGGCACGATGCGCTTCGTAGTCATCCCCGGCCTCGCTGCCGTCGGAATCCCATTGGTTCTTCCGTGCGGTGGCCTTGTAAGCGACGTAGTTTTTCACCGACGGCTTGAGCAGGAAACGGCCGTGAGAATTGCGGACGATGATCCCTTCACGCGCAAGCTGTCGGATGCGCTCGGCGCTGGTAAGTCCAAGCAGGTCTTGGAGGTCGGATGCGGTGCAAGATTCTGGAAGTGGTGTGGCGGATCTTTTCATAGGAATTTTTGTTAGTTTGGAGGCGAAAACGGCAACGGCGAAAACGGTTTCAAAAACTAGCCCTCTTAGGAGGTTCCTCTTCATACCCGCATGACCCCCGCCGGGGGAGGACCCATCATACCCCCCCTATGGGGTAGGCTGGCAGGGCGGCTGGCATGACGGCGGTCGATCATCTGCGCATGTCCACGCCGACGCCGACGCTGCGGTTGGCGGTTGGCGCGGTGCCGGTGTTCCGGTAATGGATGAGCGAGGCGTGGGTGTAGCGAGGCGCTGCGGCAGGTCCCGTGTGATTCAACTCCGCTCTGAGCTTGCTGCGGTTGGCGGATGTATCCTCCCAGTTTAGCATCCTGAGCGCGGTCGATTCATCGACTTGCAACACGGGGCTGAGTTCGGAAGGCGGGGCTTTCAATGTGCGTTTGGTATTCATGGTCTGTGTGTGCTTTGGGAGATTGGTCGATGCCTGGTCAAATGGCTGGATAGTAAATCCGCGTCGATGCGGCCGGATAGGTTCGGAACATGGCGTTTTCGAGTGTGCATCGAAGGCGGTCGATCAATTCCGAGACGCGGCCGATTCTCTTGGCTGGCAATGAGCTGAGGTTTATCTGTGAGCGCGTTTTGATGCCGATGGACAGCCAAGCACACCGGATGGTCGATAGCTCGGTAGCGAGCGCCTGATGCGTCGATAGGATGTTGAGCGAGGGGACGGCGTAATAAACCTCGGTGTGATCGACTTCCGGGTGATCGACGGCGAGCATACCTTCCAAGGCGCTGCGGGTTGTCATGCACACCTTGGCAAGAGTCGCTGCGGATCGGTATGCGCGATCTGATTTGCGGACGAGTTGGCAGGACGCGGCACACACGGCGTCGATGCGGTTGAGAATTGAGGCAAGGTCGCGATGGTCGGCAGGGGTGATGAATGAGCTGGTCATGGGGATGTGGTGAGTTCTGGGGATGGCCTGCACGGTCTGGACTGGTTGTCTGAAAGCCGTGAAGGAAACATCGTCGCGCCTGGGGACGGTGGTGTCTGCGGACCGCGCTGAGCGGAGCGATTGGCGTGTGTCTGTAAGACACGCCGTCCCCCCTGAAAAAGGGGTTTGAAAAAACCTCGCCACCTCGCCATTTCCCT
>CAYRLT010000038.1:0-14532 GCA_964425095.1 uncultured Luteolibacter sp. | reverse complement strand
GGAATCATGACCGAAAAAGAAGAACTCAAAGCCAAGCTCGAGATGCTTTTTGCCGCCGCGTTGATGGAAATTCCTGACGAACCCAGGCCCGCCAAGGCTTCTGGGACGTCAGGATTGGCGTCCAGCCCATCCATGAATCGCCAGCCCATGGGAGCCCAAGTCGGAGCGATTTCTCAATACAACGCGAAATCAGTGCCGACTCCCCCTTTCCATGGAATCGCGACTTAGAAGCGTATTCTTGCCATTGCGGACTGATTGATCACGCGGCGAAATCCAAGCCTGCGGTTTCCTTGGTTGTCCGCATGGAGCGGATTTTGAGGTGCCCCTCGGTTATTGGTGAGGAGCGGGTTGTCGATTTTTGAAAGAACGGCCAACAGATCAGGCGTTTACACGAGGTGTCCGTTATGAAATTGTTACCCTTCTCCCTTGCCACACTCGCCATCATTTTCTCCACAGCCAGCCCGGTGCGTGCGGAAATCCCCATCAAATCGGGCGAAAAGGTGGCCTTTCTTGGTGACTCGATCACCCAGGCCGGGCAGAGCAGTGCGGGTGGTTACGTGCAGTTGATCGGCAGCGGATTGGCCGCCAATGGCGTGAAGATTGAAATCATCGGAGCTGGCATCAGCGGGCACAAATCCAATCAAATGCTTGAGCGTTTGGAGCGCGATGTCCTGAGTAAAAAGCCGAATTGGATGACTTTGAGCTGTGGAGTCAACGACGTCTGGCACGGAGCCAGAGGGGTGGCGCTGCCGGACTATCAGAAAAACATCACCGAAATCGTCGATAAAGCCCAAGCCGCCAACGTGAAAGTGATTATCCTAACATCGACGATGATTCGTGAGGATCCGGCCAACGCCGAGAACCAGAAACTCGCCGTCTATAACGACTTTCTCCGGACCCTCGCCAAAGAGAAAAAATGCCATCTTGCTGACCTCAATGCCGACATGCAGGCCGCGTTGATCGAAGCGGCAAAAACCGAGCAGAAGTCCGCCAAAGGCAACTACCTGACGAGCGACGGAGTGCATATGGCATTGGCCGGCAACCTGATGATGGCCGAGGGCGTGCTCAAGGGCTTGGGGCTGAATGCCGGAGAACTCACTAAGGCCAAGGAAGCATGGCTTGATCTCCCGCTCGTCACGGTTTCCGCATCCATGGGCCTGACCCAACGGCAAGCCAAGGAACTCGACAAGATGGCGAAGGCGCGCCAACTCGATACCGCCGGGTTCCTCAGTCAGGAGCTGCGCAAAATCGTCGAGACCGAGTTGCAAGGCAAGGCCCGCTGAGCTCCGGCCACCCGTGATATCGGTTAGGCTTTGAATCAGTCCTGCCTTCTGGGGCGGGGCTTGGGAGTTTCTGCGGCATCCGCGGTGCCCAGTAGCATGGCGATTTCCTTGCGGTTCAGAATCGCCCAGCGGCCGGGTTCCAAATCGCCGAGCCACAATCCGCCGATGCGGACGCGGAGTAATTTAGTGACTTGATAACCGAGGGTTTCAAACATCACGCGGATCTGGCGTTTTGCGCCGTGATCGAGCACCACCTTGATCCGGCGGGGCGAAAGCCGCTCGATGGCCTTGGCCTTGAGTTTGCCCTCCGGGGTGTAGACGCCTTCCAGAAATTGATCGAGATGGGCGTTTTCAAACGCTTGGTTTGAGGTCACGAGGTATTCCTTCTCCACCGCTTTGGAGGGATGCATGAGTTGCTGCGAGAGATCACCGTCGTTGGTGAGAATCAGCAAACCCTCGGAATCGCGGTCGAGCCGACCGACGTGGTGGAGCGAGTGCAGGGTTTCGGGCAGTAATGCGTAGATGGTTTCGCGGCCGAGTTCGTCCTCGCGGGTGCAGACGTAGCCGCGGGGTTTGTGGAAAGCGACGATGAGCGGATCCTTCGGGGTGACGCGTTTGCCATCGAGACGGACGTGATCGCCCTCGGTGATGCGGGTTCCCATGTTGATGCAGGGGGCCCCATTGACCTCGATGCGGCCGGCCTGGATGAGTTCATCGCACTTGCGGCGCGATCCCACGCCGCAGGAAGCGAGGAATTTATTGAGGCGGGTGCCGTCTTTCATGGTGGTGGGGCTCAATACAAAAGGCGCGAAACCCGGAGGGTTCCGCGCGCATTGAAAAAGAAGGAAGGCAAGGGATTAACCCTCTTGCTTGGTCTTCGGCAGGCCGATCGGTGAGCGACCGGCTTGCCATTCGCCGCGTGATTTGAGCAGCTTGACGCGCTCGAAACGCTTGAGGACGGAACGCTTGCCGCCGACGGTGGCGCTGGACTTGAGACTGTTGTGCTTGGACATCGCGTGAGGTGGTTAAAAAATCGCGGGGGCGCGGAACCTAGGAGCCGCCCGCTGTTGTGGCAATCGAAAAAAGTAAGATCTTTTTAAAAAGTTTTCAAGCCTTGGACTGCGGCAGCCTGCTGCCGCTTTGGGTTCGCAGCCTGCTGCGTCGAATCATCTCCAGGCCAGCAGGCTGGCCTGGAAAAGCGGCAGCAGGCTGCCGCAGTCCAAATCAGAAATCCTCATCTTTTACGGCGATTTCGTCGTATTGGAAACTCGTGATGGTTTTCAGCCAAGCGGGACTCACGGCTTTCTTGAACTCGGCGGCGCTGCTCCATTTCCAGTCGGAGCCGTGCGAGACGAGTCGGTGATGCACGGCGTTTTGATGGACATAATGAAGCCGGGCGAGGTAGCTCCGTTGGTGTGTGAGATGGGTTTCGCGAAAATTCTGCCAGAGGCGGGAGCGGCCGGGTTTCTCTTCGCGTCGGTTCAATTCCCTAGTTGCGAGGCTGTGTAATTTCCGGAGCATCAGGCCGAGGGAGGTGGCTGCGCCATCCACCGTGGGCGGGCTGTGACCAATAAAATGATAGTGATTTGAGAGAATCGCCCAGGCTTCGAGTTTCCAACCGAATTCGTCGGTGAGGGAAAACAATGCGTCTTGGAACCAGTCTTTCATTTCGTCTTCGGCGAGGAGATGGCGTTGCTCGGCAGCGCGGGCAGTGACCATGTAAACGCCGGCGAGGGAGAGCCGGTGGGGAGGGGCGTGCGGCCAATGACGGGTGCCTAGCGCGCAGTCGGAGGCGGAGGGGAGGGGCATGTGTTTGGTTTGGACTGCGGCAGCCTGCTGCCGCTTTTCTAGGTCAGCTTGCTGGCTTGTGGTGAATTCGACGCAGCAGGCTGCGTATTTAAAGCGGCAGCAGGCTGCCGCAGTCCAAGGGTCCTTTAACGGCGGCGTTTGGGTTTTGCCTTTCCGGCTTTCTTGGGGGGGCCGGGTTTGGTGATCGTCTTGCCGCGGTGTTTGGTGGGTGGGCCGGCGATGGTGGCGGGGCGGGCGTTGAGTGGGCGGGTGCCTTCGGTGGTCGGGCGGCCGGCGACGGAGAAATCGACGAAGCGTTTTTCGCGATCCAAGCCGATGACGTGGAGTGGCAGGCGCATGCCGATGGCGATAACTTTGCCATCAGCGGAAACCCATGCTCCGCGGTGGCCTTCGAGGCGCCAACGGCCTTCGGGCAGGTCCTCGCGTTTGACCACGCCGCGGATGCCCATTTCCGGAATCTCCACCATCAAGCCCATCGGGCGGACGTCGGTGACGAGGCCGTCGAACTTGTGGGGGTCGTGCATTTCCGCGACTCGCTGGAGGTATTCGAAGAGTTTGATTTGTTTCGTTTCGCTTTCGGCCTCGGCTGAAGTGCGTTCCGTCTCGGACATATGCCGGGCGATTTCGCGCAGTTCGGCTTGCGAGGGAGTGGTGTCGTGGCGCTTCGGCGGATTGGCGAGCAATGGCTGTAGGGCGCGGTGGACGATGAGATCCGCGTAGCGGCGGATCGGGCTGGTGAAGTGGCAATAATCGCCTTTGGCAAGGCCGTAGTGGCCGATGGGCTCGGCGGAGTAGGCGGCGCGTTTGAGGCTCTTGAGTAGGCCGAGTTTGATGATGTGCTCCTCGGGCGTGCCTTTGGATTCATCCAGCAATTTTTGGATGTGGGCACGATTCGTGAGATCGCCGGGGCGGTAGCCATGGAGTTTGGCGGTCTCGGTGTAATCCATCAGGCGCGATGGATCGGGATCTTCGTGGATGCGATAAACAGCGGGTTTCATCCGCTCGCGGAGGATTTTTGCGACGGCGTCATTGGCGGCGAGCATGCATTCCTCGACGAGTTGGTGGCTTTGGATGTGGACGACCGGGTCCGCCCCGCAGGCGCGACCTTTGTCATCCAAGCGGATTTTGATCTCGGGCATTTCGAGATCGAGCGCGCCGCCTTGGAAACGTTTGCGGCGGAGAACGGATGCGAGTTTCCAAGCTTCCTTGACCATCGGGACGAGTTGGGCTTCGGAGCCCTCGGGCGCGGGTTTGTCGTCGAGGATTTCCTGCGCCTGCTCGTAGGAAAGCTTGGCGCGGCTGTGAATCACGGCGTCGATGAAGGTGGCCTTGGTGATTTTTCCTTCGTGGGAAATTTCCAGAACGGCGCACTTGGTCAGGCGATCCACATAGGGCTTGAGCGAGCAGATGCCGTTGCTGAGTTCCACGGGCAGCATCGGCAGGACGCGGTCCACGAGGTAAGTCGAGTTTCCGCGCTCGATGGCTTCCTTGTCCATCGGGCTGCCGGGCTTGATGTAGTGGGAAACATCGGCGATATGCACGGCGAGCTTCCACCCGTGAGCGGTCGGTTCGACCCAGAGCGCGTCGTCGTGGTCCTTGGCGTCGAAGGGATCGATGGTGATGATGAGGTGCTTGCGCCAATCCTCGCGGCGGGCGATTTCCGCGGGCTCCGGGTCTTCCGGCACGGCGCGAGCCTCGGCGAGCACATCCTCAGGAAATGAAGTGCGCAGCCCGAAGCGGTGGATCACGCCGATGATGTCCACGCCCGGATCGCCGGGCCAACCGAGGACTTCGATGATGCGGCCGCGCGGGGTGGTGCCAGCTTGCCAATTTTCCAGATCGACGACAACGAGTTGTCCCGGCTGGGCGGTGGTGTCTCCAACGAGTTCGATCCGGCCGTCGATCGCTTTGTCTTGGCAATCGATCCAGCCGAAGCCCTTATTTTGTTGGAACACGCCGATGAGCCTGCCCGAGCGGCGGCTGATGATTTGTTCGACCTTGCCGCGGGCTTCTTCCGGGGCGTCCGGGATGAGTTCTTGTCGGGTGCGAAACGGCCGCTTGGGGCTGGTTTTTTGAATGGAAACGAGCACCCGGTCGCCATCCAGCGCGGTGCCCGTGTCGCGGCGTGGAATGTGGACGCGGTCGAGCGCAACGAGGTCGATGCCGGTGGCGAGATTCGCCGGGCTTGTCAGGTCGGGAAAGAAAAACGCGTGGCCTTTCGGGTGGAATTTCAGCGAACCGGTGAGGGCGTTGCCGGTCTTGGCCCGGAGCACGTAGGTGGCTTTTTTCCCTTCTTGGATGAAGCCCTCACCGATGAGGCTTTCGATGGTTTTCCGGAGTTCCGATCGGCGATCGACGGGGACTTCGAGGTGGCGCGCCAACGACGACTTGGTCATCGGTTGGCCCGGATTGTTGTTCATGTGCGTGAGAACCGCGTCTCGAAGGTTGTCGCCTAGCATGGGCGGAGTTTGGTGTCTGGCGCTGCCCGCCGCAACGGCAAAGGAGGAAATTAAATGTTGCGATCCTTGGATTTGCAACTAGGTGTTTACTATGTGAATGCGCAATATTCGACAACGTGATTTGTCCCGCCCGAAAATTTGTGTTTGCGCCGCGATTTTGAAAATCCATCTTAACCCATCATGAAAGCTGCAAATTGCCGCCGCCCGAGCGGATTCACACTCGTCGAACTTTTAGTTGTCATCGTTATCATCGCGGCGCTTGCCTCCTTGGGAATTGGTGCCGGGCTGAGGGCACTCGAAAAAGCCAAGAGAACCACCTCGATGGCGGTGGCACGAGGGATCGAGAGCGCGGTGAATAATTTCTTTACGGAATATGGGAGCATGCCCACCACAGTGGTAACCGATGGTGATGCAGATACCACCGTCGTCACAAAGGAAGCCGCAGGTATTGACTTGCTCGATGTTCTCTTGGGCATCGATACGGATATCAACACACGCGGTATTAAATTTCTCTCAGTCACCGAAGGGAAAAGCAATACCAATGGCATCATCTACAGCGGCGACACGATCACCGGCCTCTATGACCCATGGGGCGGCCCTTACTACGTGATTTTGGACACTGGTCTCAATGATAAAGTTGCGCCCGATACTGCTGTTGAAGCTGCCAGAACTCTCAATGGCCGACGTGTCGCGGTCTGGAGCAATGGTGCCGACGGCGTCACTTCAGGCGGCAAGGCTAAGGCCGAGGACGACGTGAAAACTTGGTAAGCGCAAGCCGCTCCCGAAAAATCAAAAACCCAAGGAACCTCGTCCAGCTACGGCTGCGGCGGGGTTTTGCATGAATCAACCTTTCCACAGCAAGCGTGCGCCGAAGACGACGAGCAGGACGCCGAAGATCCGGGTGAGCGTCTGGTTGCTGAGATTCCGCATGAGGTCGGAACCGAACCAGGCGGCGATGCCCGATGCGATGCCCACGGCGGCGACGATTTTCCAGTCGATGAGATTGTTCGAGCGGGCGTTGTTGAGGGTGGCGGCGATGGCGGTGATGATGATCACGGCCATTGAGGTTGCGACCGCTTGTTTGTGTTCCAGTCCTAACAATCCGACAAAGGCCGGGACCATGACGATGCCGCCACCGACGCCGCAAAGCGCGCCTAGCAACCCGGCGGCGAGGCCGATGAATACGGCGGTGAGAAGAAATTTCATCGGCGGGCGGGGGCTGAGCGGCGGGCGGTGGATTTGCGGGCGGAGGCGATTTCGACAATCAACCGGTGCAGGATGAGGCGGTGATCGAGGCCGGTGGTGACGAGTGCCTGATCCGCTTTGAGCGTGGCTTCCATGATGTGTTGGAGGCCGGCCAATTCGAAATTCGCGGCGTTGGCGAGGGAGAGAAAGATCGGGAAAACATTCACGCCGCTGCCATCTTTTTTCTGCGGGAGCCAGGCGCGGTCGTTTTCGGGCAGGCGGTTGAGGGCTCCGGCGAATGCGTTGTAACTGCCGGTGGGTGCTTTGAATCGCTCGACGATGAGTTTCGCCATGTAGAGGTTTCTAACCACGCCGATGATCGAGGCGCGCATGATGCCGATGGCGGACTCGTCCGCTTCGAGTTGCTGATCGATGAGCTGGATGGCGCGGGTGGTGTTGCCGTTTTGAATGGCCTTGCCGGTCTCAAAAACCACGGCCGCGCGGCTCAACGGCACTAACACATTCACGTCTTCCTCGGTGATCGTGCGGCGTTCCGGACCGAGGAACAGGTCGAGCTTTTCGAGTTCGTTGCCGATTTGCTGGGATTGCTCGCCTGCCAGCAAGACGAAGATCGCGAGTGCGTCCGGCTCGAAATTCAGGCCGAGGTCGCGGGCGCGCTTGGTGACGAGTGAGGCGACTTGATCCTGCCAATCATCGCGGCTGGTATCGATGCGATCGCAGACTTGGACATCGGCGGATTTTTCGATGAATTTCCAAAACCCTCGGCGTTTATCGACGCCTTGGGCGGTTAGAAGAAACTTTACGCCGTCCGGCAGTCCGTATTCGAGAGCGGCGCGGAGGCTTTCCACACCGGCTTCGGTGCGTTGTGAGCGGCCGGTGACGTTGTCGCCGAGGAAATTCGCGTTGCGCAGCCAGACCACCTTGTCGCCGCCGAACATCGGGATCGTTTGCAGCGCCTGGATAGTGGATGAGCAAATCTCAAACGCGGAGTCCGAGTTGTCCGCGATGCCATCGATGGTCTCGTGGGTGAACCCGTCGTCAAGGCCGCCAGTGAGCTGGTTGTAAAGCGTGAGGGCTTTTTCCCGGACGAGGCCGTCATCGCTGCCGACCACCGCAAAGAAATTTCCGGGGTTTTTGGATGAGGTTTTCACGTTGGCGGCCACAGGAGGGTGTTAACGGGATGTGGTGTGGACTGCAAGCGCGGGAAGATTGAGATCACCGCCAAGACGCCAAGTCCGCCAAGTTTTTACAATCATGCAGGAGGAATTATTTCGAATTCGAACCTACTAGGCGGGCTTGGCATGTTGGCGGTTCATTCTTCCAAATCGATGATCTCGCCATTTCCGCGCTCGAGTTTTTTGCGGTCCCGAGCTTCGCGGAAAAATTGTTGCAGCAAGTAGAGGCATTCTTCGCCGAGTACGCCGGACGTCACGTCGCAGCGGTGGTTGAGCGGTGGATTCGCTTCCAGCAAGTTGATCCATCCCCCGGCCGCGCCGCCTTTGGCATCCGAGCATCCGAAAACCACGCGCTCCGGGCGGCAATGTACGATCGCACCCGCACACATCGGGCAGGGCTCCTTGGTGACGTAAAGCGTGCATTTTTCCAGACGCCAGTCACCGAGTGCTTCCTGAGCGGCGGTGAGCGCGAGCATTTCCGCATGGGCGGTGGCGTCCTTGAGCGTCTCGACCTGGTTCCACGCCCGGGCAATGATCCGGCCCTCGCGGACGATCACCGCTCCGCACGGAACTTCCCCGGCCGCGTATGCCTTGCGTGCTTCCCGCAGCGCTTGGCCCATGAAATAGGCGTCGCTGTGCAAATCAATGATGGGTTCGGTGTCGTCCAAGCCCGATGGGTAATGGAGGAACGCGCGCGATGCACGCGGATTTGCTGCCAATTTTGAAATTCGAATTTTCTGATTCATATCCCCCTCGAGTCCGGTATTCTCCGCGACATCTTTCCGACCATCGATGGACTCACGCGCATTTGAAATGTTTGGCCTTCCGCACTGCGCGGCCATGGTGGCCACAGTGGTTGCTGCCATCTACAAGATCCAGTTGCTTCGCTCCACCACCGCCTCTCCCGAGTCCAAGCATCGAGCGAACGTATTTCTCGGTATCATTCTCATCATTTCCGTCATGCTTGACCCGATCCTGACATGGCGGCGATACCATGACGATCCCGTCATGGCGGCTCGGCTTGTCCGCGAGACGGCGCTACCCTTATACCTGTGCGATGTCGTTTCCCTGATTCTCGCCTATGCTCTCATCGCCAAGCGGCAGCGGTTTGCGGAAATGGGATACCTCTGGGGCATTGCCGGCACCGTCCAAGGGCTTATTACGCCCACACTCTACTTTTCCTGGGATACACCCGAATACTATGCATTTTTCGCTCAACACGGAGGCGTGCCCGTCGCGGCACTTGCTCTGGCATTCGGCACTCCACTGCGCCCTCGACCGGGAGCGTTCAAACGCGCCGTCTACTGGAGTTGGACCTATATGGTGTTAGTGTATGGCCTGAACTGGTTGCTCGGTGCAAACTATGGATTCTTGAATGCCAAGCCGGCCGTAGGCACGCTTTTTGATTACATGGGGCCCTATCCTTGGTGTTTGATCACCCTGCAACTCGTTGCTTTTACCTTCTACTTCCTGCTGTTGCTCCCGTTCCGCCGAGAAAAGCAAAGTGCGTAGGATGCTTACGGATCGGAGTCATGGCCGAATACCCATCCCCCCGCGCGAACGCAAATACATGAACTTGGTCATGGAATAGCGGGTGGGATGCACACGGGCTTGCTTACAGTTCGTATAGCTCACGCCCCGAACCGCGTACCCCCGTCGAGCGAATCCACGGATTTTCAATACCGGTGAAGCGGGCTAGCGTCGGGTCAGTTCACAAACGCCCCCATGAAAACCGCATCACCGCGTCAGTCCTGTCTTCGCCACCGCGCCGTGTCTTTCGTCATCGGTGCGCTCATCGCCTTGCCGCCGCTCACCATGGCGACCGAGGATGACAAATCATTTCCGGAAAACGTGCTTGAGAAAACCAAGCAGCTACAAAACCGGATGTCCGGTATGTTTCGGGATACATGGAGCGAGCTTCGGGATTCGGTTGATGCCAAAAACCGCGCGGGACATTCGCTGTCCACGGCCTCCGTCGATGTGCGCGAGCAAAATGCCGGCTACACGGTGCGGGTCAGTTTGCCGGGACGGGATATTGAGAAAACGGAAGTTGAAATGGTCAACGGCAAGCATTTGCGGATTTTTGCGCCGGCCAATGGGAAATCCGGCCCCTACGAGCAAATTGTGATACTTGATCGCCTGGCACCCGGAGCGAAACCCGACGTTGAGAAACGATCGGGCGAACATCTGATCATCATTCATCTTTCCAAGACACCGGATGCCGTGGAACGGGCACCGGAATCCAGGGAAACACCGCCGAAGCCCTTGATGGCTCCTCCAGATCGTTGGGATCGCGACATCCTCGCGCGCATGGAACGCATGCGCCGTGAGATGGACGAGATCTTCCAGCAATCGGTCAAGGACTTCGGCGATGTTCCTGATTTCAAGGATCTCTTCGATCACTCCCGTTTCGGTTCCTCCGTTGAGTTGCAGGAAGAGGATGGTAACTACGCCGTGCGCGCCTACTTGCCGGACCGCGCCGCGGAGGATGTCAAAGTCACCATTGAAAACGGCCTGATTCTTAACATCGAAGCCAATGCTGAGGCAAGTGCCGGCAAAGAAGGCGAGGGAATGGTGATCAAACGCAAATCCCACTACCTGCAGCAACTCACCTTGCCCGGCCCGATCGACGCGGGCGGACTCAAGGTGGACCGCAAGGAAGGTTTGCTCATCATCACTGTGCCAAAGAAAACCAAGGATTAACGAGGACACACACCGTCAGAAAAAGTCATGGCGTTACGCGCCGGATTCGGCTAGTTTCCATGGTGGATCTCACCCTGAATCACCATGAAATTAACCCCTGAAAGCCTATCCGAGCTTGCCCGCAAGATCGCGTTATCCGAAGCCAAGCTTCAGCGTCTCGGGTGGGAAATCGAGGAGATCGGCCAGCCTGCTGCGCACGAGTTGCAGCGGCGGCTGGACGTGCTGCGGATCGAAGAAAACGCGTTGAAGCGCAATCTTGCCGAGTTGGTGGACATGGAAGACCCGGATTCCGTGCGGATGGAAAAACTGGAGGCCTTGCTCCGCCACATCCAGAACGAGGAGAATTCGGTGCTGCATGATGCGGATTTCCTGCACCAATCGCCGCCGACCTCGGCGGAGTTTGCGGCGAAGGCGGGAGTCGGGCTCGTGGATCTATGCTTGCGGGGCATCAAGCGGGTGATTGGCGATCATCATCCGCTCGGAATGTCGGTTTTTGTGAATCACAGCCGCGAAAACCTAAAGAGTCTCTATGGCTTGGATGAGGTGCCAGCCGAGCACAAAGCCGCAGGATCAAGCGACGCTTGAACTGCCAGAGCCACCCACCCTGGTGCGAGCAGGTCAGGGGTTGCGCTTTGTCTTAAATTTGCGAGATTTAACCGATGTTCCATCGTTCCATCGGAAAATTAGTGATCATGGCTGCATGTGTTTTGTTGCCGTGCATGATTGGCTGCGGTCCGCAGAGCACGATGGTCTATCACCCGAAAGCGGCCGGGGCCAAGGGTGAGACGTTTGGTTACCGGAAATGGATTTCGGACAAAACCGAGCCGGACGTGGTTCTGATCGGCATTCACGGGTTTTGCGGGGCGTCGATCGATTACACCAACCTCGGCGAAAATCTGCTCGAATACCAACCCAAGACCGGGCTCTACGCCTACGAATTGCGCGGACAAGGCAGCGATCCGATCGTCGCCCGGCGCGGCGACATCGGTGATCCCAAGGACTGGTATCGCGATTTGTTTGCCTTCACCCAGCTCGTGCGGGAGCGCCACCCGGATGCCAAAGTCGTTTGGTTCGGCGAGAGCATGGGGGCTTTGATAGCCGCCCATGCATGGCACGAGGCTCCCGATAACGATCCGCCATGCGATGGTTTGGTGTTGTCGTCGCCGATCGTGCGTTTCCGCGATGACATTCCGGCGTGGACTCCGGGTTTGGTGCAAATCGCAGCGACGACCTTGCCGTTGGCGCGCGTTTCGCTGGAGGCGCTCTCGGGCGGGCAGGAGGTGCAGATGACCCAAAAATCCGCTCATAGTGAGCAAGTGAAAAAGAATTCTTATCATGTTGAGCAGCACACGCTGAGGTTGATTGGTGCGCTTGCGCGGTTGATCAACGGCATGAACGCTTGCGCGGCTGAACTTGAGTCGCCGGTGCTCGTGTTGCATGGCGGTCAGGATTATTTTAATAACGACTCGGACGTCCGCGGCTTAGTCGCGAGGATTCCGGAGAGCACATCGAAGGCCTATCGGAATTACCCGAAAGCCTACCATTTGTTGATGTATGACGAGCAAAACGAGGTGGTTTTTCGGGATGTCCGGCGGTGGGTGGATCGATTGCGGCACGATCGATTGAAAAATTAATCACGAAAGCGGCAGGATTCGTCTTGACGGGTTGGAAGCCGCAGCCATTCTTCGCGCCCCGCAACCCCACAAATTTTTTATTATGGCCCGTATTTGCAGTATTAGAGGAACCCGCGTCCGCTCCGGCGGCAGAATCCACCGTTCCGGTTTGGCCAAGAAAAAGGGCGGTATCGGTCGTCACGTCACGAAAGTGGTGAAGCGCACCGTTTCCCCTAATCTTCAAACCAAGCGCATTTGGGTTCCAGAACTCGGAATTTACGTCCGCCTGAAGCTCAGCTGCCGCGCGTTGAAGACCATCAACAAGAATGGTGCTTTCACCACGCTCAAGAAGGCCGGCATCCTCTGAGATCCGACCCTGGTTTCACCAAGTTTTAGTCAGCGGCCCCGTGGAAACACCGGGGCCGTTTGCTTTTCCCGGGAGGATCACTCAATCATGCACGGGATCAGGACGCCGTCGCTCATGCCGTGGATTTTCTTTTTATCGGCCGGCACCAGAGTGGCTAGGCAGCCGCCAAAGCTGGTGACTCCCGCATCGTTGGTGAAGAAATACGGGCAAAGACGGGCGCGGCCCCGCATGATTTCCACCGAGCCGTCATCGCGGAAAACCGGGTGATCGATCAGGCGGCCTTCCCGGAATTCTTGGAGAATCCACGGTTGTCTGGCGGATTGGTCCAAGGCCGTGCGCAAGCGTTCGGCCCACTCTGGGCCCGGCAGATCGTGGCCGATGAACACGCCGCGCGAACCCCAGGCGGTTTCGTGAAATCCGGAAACCTTGAGAACGAGTTCGCGGTCTTTTTGGCTGAAACGGGCGACATCGTCCCACGAATGCGCATCCAGCCGCGGTAGCGCCGCGTGGGGAGGCAATGGGGTGGGATCAATGACCCAGCCGAAGGGCACCAACTCGCGCAGGCGCTTGAGGTGATTGCCGCGCAAGGTTTGCTCCCAGATGGGCTTCAAAGCGGGCGACCACAACAGCGCCAACCAGAGTTTGTCCTCCAAATGAGGTTTGAACGGCGGCGTGATGCGAATTTCTCCACGTGACGCAGACTCGGCGAGATCTTTTGCGGCAGGCACCGATTGCCAATCGAATAGCTCGAAAAACCGATAGAGCGCCCGCTGATCCGGGGCGTATGCTTCTGCGGCGACCACATTCCACGCATCGCCCAATTCGCCCGTCAGCCATTCCATTTCCGGCCGATAGTCGCCCGATTCCTGAGAAACGAGCACTGATCCGCCATCCGGCAGTAGTGATTTGAAACCCTCGATCATCCCGTTCGGGCCGCCGAGTACCTCGAATCCGGCTTTCGAATAAACCTGGGCGAGCCACGCCGCCACGCCGATCCCGCCCGGGACGCTATCGAGCTCGGTCATAGCGAAGCCGTGCTCGGTGAGCATGAGGTCCGGGCGAATCACCCGCGGGAACTGAGCCACGGTGGCATGCTGGCGTTGCAGCGCGGTCATCCATGGCGGCTTCCCTGCGTCGAGCAATTCCGCGAGCCAGTCGGGGATTTTGCCTGCCGCGCTGCGGCGGTAGAGCATGTCGCATGCTTGTTGGAATCGCGCCAGCGGGTGGCCGAGGGCCATCATCTGAAGGGCTTCCGCACGGCTGAGCTTCAACGGTTCCGGTGACCAACGCCACACGCCTCCACCAAACAAGCCGCCGTCTGGCAGGCCGTCGCGTAATTCAGATAGACTCAATCCCATGCTGCGCCCAACTTCGACGCCACAGGCCCGCTTGCCAAGCGGGATTCATGGATAAAACGGTATTCATTTATGAACCCTCGCCTCCGATAAGGCGGAATGATTCTGGAGAGCACGAATTAACCACTGAAGCACTGAGCACCGCTGAGGGAACTGATTTTGAAATCTCTTCCTCAGTGATTTCAGTGGTGCTCAGTGTTTCAGTGGTTGAAAAATGCCCGCTGCTTATCAAATGACTTACTCGGGACTTTATTTGGCGGGGATGTCTTTGAAATCTTCGGGCAGTTTGGAAATCAGGTAAGCGGTGACTTCGGCGACCTTTTTGGGGCCGAGAGTTTGGCCCCAGGCCTGCATTTTCGCGCCATTGTGGCCGCTGCTTTCCGGCGGTGAGCCTACGTTGATGAGCTTGAAAAGGTCCATCGGCTTGGATCCGAATTTCCATTGGTGGTCGGTGAGTGGCAAGCCGGGGAGCGGAACTTTGTTGCCGCCCGCGGTGATGGTGGCGCTGAGGTCCGCGCCGTGGCAGGCGGTGCAGTTGGTGAGGAATGTGACTTCTCCGGCG
>CAYRLT010000037.1:0-8051 GCA_964425095.1 uncultured Luteolibacter sp. | reverse complement strand
TCTGGGGCGGGATCTATTCATAGTTTTCCACACCGATCCATGAACGACTGAGCCATCAAGTTCAGGGTCAGGCAGAGAAAGACGGTGATGAAGGTGCGGATTTTCAATGGTTTAGGAGCAGGTTTCGGGGTGAAAATTGGCTGTTGGGTGGATGAGTGGCAAGGGTCGATTTCCCCATTCAAAACCACCGCAATGCCTGTGAGCGAGGTGCACGGGCCACCAAAGCGCGCGCCGCGCCGGAAAAAAATTTTACGCAGGCCCACTAAAGTGCTATAACAGTCGCAGCGCGAAAAAACTTCAGTCTGAAGCCGCTCACAAGAAATCCGCTGCTAGCAGCAATACTCTCAATCAAACGAATCAAATGGAAAATCAAACATCGACAGACGCCAATGCCGCCGGCCAGTGCCCATTTTCAGGGGATGCCTCGACGCGTCATCCACGCCGCGGAACAAGAAACCAAGACTGGTGGCCCAATCAGTTGCAGCTGAACATCCTGCGCCAACACTCGTCGCTTTCCGATCCCATGGGCGAAAGTTTCAATTACACGGAGGAATTCAAATCGCTCGACCTAGCGGCCGCAAAAAAAGACATCTTCGAGCTGATGACCACCTCACAGGATTGGTGGCCGGCCGATTACGGGCATTATGGTCCGTTTTTCATTCGCATGGCATGGCACAGCGCCGGAACCTACCGCACAGCCGACGGTCGTGGCGGCGCTGGAAACGGCACGCAACGCTTCGCCCCACTCAACAGCTGGCCCGACAACGCCAGTCTCGACAAGGCCCGCATGTTGCTGTGGCCGATCAAACAAAAATACGGCCGCAAACTTTCCTGGGCCGACCTCATGATTCTCGCTTGCAATTGCGCGCTGGAATCCATGGGTTTCAAACCCTTCGGCTTCGGCGGCGGGCGCGCGGATGTTTGGGAACCCGAAGAAGACATCTATTGGGGAACCGAAGGCGAGTGGCTGGCGGACAAGCGCTACTCGGGCGACCGCCAACTGGAAAACCCGCTTGCCGCAGTGCAGATGGGCCTCATTTACGTCAACCCGGAAGGCCCGAACGGCAATCCCGACCCAATCGCCTCCGCCCGCGATATCCGCGAAACCTTCGCCCGCATGGCGATGAATGATGAGGAAACCGTCGCTTTGATCGCCGGTGGACACACGTTCGGCAAGGCCCACGGCGCGGCGGACCCCGGCAAATACGTCGGACCGGAGCCCGCAGCGGCCCCCATCGAGGAGCAAGGACTCGGCTGGAAAAACAGCTTTGGCACCGGCAACGCGGGCGACACCATCACCAGCGGGCTCGAAGGCGCGTGGAGCAACTCACCGACACAATGGAGCAACAGCTATTTTGAAAACCTCTTCGGCTATGATTGGGAGCTTACAAAAAGCCCCGCCGGAGCGCAGCAGTGGAAACCGAAAGGCTCCGCCGGAGCTGGCACAGTGCCGGATGCCCACGATCCCGCGAAGCGTCACGCGCCGATGATGTTCACATCGGACATCGCCCTGAAAGTCGATCCAATCTACGCGCCCATTTCGAAACGCTTCTTCGAAAATCCGGACCAATTCGCCGATGCGTTTGCCCGTGCTTGGTTCAAACTCACCCACCGCGACATGGGACCAATAGCCCGATATCTTGGCCCGGAAGTCCCATCCGAGGAATTGATCTGGCAAGACCCGATTCCGGCAATCACGCACCCCTTGATCGACGCCTCAGACGTGGCCGCCTTGAAAGCGAAGATCCTCAGCTCGGGATCATCCGTTTCCGAGCTGGTTTCCACCGCTTGGGCTGCGGCATCCACCTTCCGTGGTTCGGACAAACGCGGTGGTGCCGATGGCGGACGTCTCCGTCTGGCTCCCCAGAGATACTGGCAGGTCAACAATCCGACCGTGCTCTCGCAAACCCTCCAAACCCTCGAAGCAATCCAGAGCGAATTCAACAGCAAGGCCACGGGCGGCAAACAGGTTTCCATCGCGGATCTGATCGTGCTGGCTGGCTGCGCGGGCATCGAACAAGCCGCTAAAAACGCGGGGCACAGCATCGCCGTGACATTCACGCCGGGCCGCGCCGATGCTTCACAAGAGCAAACCGATGTCGCTTCCTTCGCCATGCTCGAACCACAGGCCGATGGATTCCGCAACTACCTGAAAACGCATTACACCACATCTGCGGAGGAAATGCTGATCGATAAAGCCCAATTGCTCACGCTCACGCCTCCCGAAATGACGGTGCTCGTCGGCGGCATGCGCGTGCTGAATGCCAACTTCGATCGCTCGCAGACCGGTGTATTCACCAAGCGCCCGGAATCTCTAACCAACGACTTTTTCGTCAACCTGCTCGACATGGGAACGACCTGGAAATCCACTTCCCCACACGAGGATTTGTTTGAAGGCCGTGACCGCGTCACCGGCGAACTCAAGTGGACCGGCACCCGCGTCGATCTCATCTTCGGCTCCAACTCCGAGTTGCGCGCGTTGGCGGAAGTCTATGCATGTGGCGATTCCCAACAGAAGTTCCTCAAAGACTTTGTCGCCGCGTGGACCAAGGTGATGAATCTGGACCGCTTCGACTTGGCTTGATCCGGGAATGCGGATGAAAAGAAATTGAACTGCAAAGCCGCATTAACGTAAGCGGCGTGTCTATGACCGCTGCTAACTTTCCCCGTGGGCAAAGTGCAAAAGGAAAAGAAATTGAATGGCAATGCCGCAAAGGAACGTAAAGAGATGAATTGACGATTGTTGATTTCTGATTTTTGAGACCGTCAATCCATCCAACGCCGAATCGATCCGTTGGCTGGAAGATTATCTCAAGGGCTTTTCCGGCGCGATCATCTTCGTCACGCACGATCGCTATTTCCTTGATGACATCGCCACGCGCATCATCGAAATCGATCAGGGACGAGCTTTTTCCCATCCGGTAAATTACACGGCGTTTCTCTTACCGAAAGCCCTGCGCCGCCAAATTGCCGAGCAAACCGAGCGCCGCCGCCAACGGTTTCTGCGCGAGGAACTCGATTGGGTGCGCTCCGGCGTGAAAGCGCGCGGCACGAAATCGCGCCACCGGATGGACCAGTATTACGAGATCGAAGGCATGGAAGCCCCACCCGAAGAATGGGAAATGGACTGGCTCATTCCACCGCCGCCGGACTTGGGAAACATCGTCGTTGAGTTGGAAAACGCCGGTGTCAATGTGGGCAACGCGGCATCACCCCGCTGGTTGTTCCGCCACCTAACACTCACACTGCAGCCCGGCCAATGCACTGGCATCGTCGGCCGGAATGGCGTCGGCAAAACCACCTTGCTGAAGTTATGCCTCGGCCAAACCCAACCCACCGAAGGCTCGGCCGTCACCGGCAAACGGGTGAAGGTGAACTACATCGACCAAACCCGCATGCAACTCGACGGGACCGGATCGTTGCTCAATGAGATTTCCAATGGCAACGAAAAGTTGATGATCGGCAATCAGCCGCTCGGCGCGCGCAATTACCTCCGCCGCTTCTTCTACAACGACCAACGCATCAACGAGCGGGTGGATCCTCGGGCATTACCGCAGCCGTCCCACCCGAATAGCGCGCGTCCCAAGTGAGTTTATCGGTCCTCATTTCCCATTCCCAGACTGCGATGTTGGCGGCATCAGCCGCCAGTCTCAGGCGCTCCCCGCTCGCCTACAGTGCTTCCTCAATGTGTTTGCGGATCGTGATGTCCGTGCGGATCGCGATAAATTGCACCGGTTTGCCGTCCGGCCCGAGGAAGGGGACGATGGTGCTATTTAACCAGTAGAACGAGCCGTCCTTGGCTCGGTTTTTGATTTCGCCTTTCCAGACTCGGCCGCTGCAGATCGTTTCCCACAGGTCCCGGAAAAACTCTTTGGAATGATAGCCCGAATTGACGATACGGTGATTCTGGCCGAGCAGCTCCTCGCGTGAATATTTTGAAAACTCGCAGAACCCGTCGTTGGCGTAAGTGATCGTGCCGTCCGTGTCAGTGATCGCAACTACGGCATGTTCGTCGAGCGCCGCTTTAAAATACGTTAGAATTTCGTTAGTTTCCTGCAATTCGGCGGTGCGACTTTCCACCATCTGCTCAAGTTCCGCGTTGATTTTGAGTATTTTTTCTTCCGCCTGTTGTCGTTCGACGGCGATACTTACGACCCTTACCGCCCGCCCGATCACTTCCATTTCGGTAGCTGTTGGAAAACGCGACTCGTGATGATAAATTGCTAATATCCCGATGCTTTTGCCTTGTCGGCAGTGGATTGGTGTGGCCCAACAGACAAGCAGGCCATGGCTGAGGGCGAGCTCCCGATGGTCAGCCCATAACGGATCGCTACCGATGTCTGATACTATGATCTGCTGTTTTTCACGCGACACATTACAGCATGAGCCTGCCGCAGTGCCGATTGCGATTCCATCAATCGCACGGTTGTAGTCCTCTGGCAGACTTGGTGCCGCACCGAGCCCCAGATGCGTGCCATCGGCATCAAGAAGGAGCACCGAGCAAAGCACTCCCTGAAGCTTTTTTTCCATACCGAGCATCAATCCGTCCAGCGCTTGGCCGGGTGAGGCCGCGCTAACAATCAACTCCAAGGCGTTTTTTTTCCATGCTAACAAATCTTGAGCCTGCTTGCGTTCGGTAATGCAGGTGTGAGCAACTATGGCACCACCGTCTTTTCCGGCCAAGGGGATGACGTCCATGACATACCAGCGGGCAAGGTCGGAAGCATCGCATGGATATTCCAGGGAGAAGCGTGGAAGCACACCTGACAACACGGACTCTATGCCATCGGCGGCGGCCTTGGCGTACACATCCGCCTCATGGCAAGCCAGGCGACAGGTATCCAGATAGTTGGCACCGAAGCCGATTTTTTGAACTTCTGGGTTCCCATTTTCACGAGCAAAGCGAAGCCAGGGCTCATTCACGGCAAGGATGATTCCAGTCCTACCCAAGACCGCGATGTGTGAGGGAAGCGAATTCAGAATATCCCGCTGAAACGCCTCGTTCGCCCGCAGTTCCTCAAGCATCAGGCGAGCCTCCTCGGTGGACCGTGGTTTCAGCAATTCCGGTGAAGCCAAGGTTTTTTCACGAAGTGCTTCATACGCATCCCTAAGGAGGTCCGCCGTTTTAGAATGGGGCTGCGGGTCATTCATATTCGGTTTTGATGAATCGCCCTTTCGGTCGGCGCGATTGCACACAGTGCTCCGGTCTCGTTGCTCAATTCGGAGGAAATAATCGATAACTCGACGAATTCCTCATGGACGGTCGGTTTAATACGTTAAGTAATTGCAGATTACAGGAGGCGGCGAAAGCAATAAATACGGGAAAATCCGCCCACCGCACGCAGTAGCGCACGCAGGACGTGCGAGACCGAATAACTGAAAGCTACCAGTTCCCCATTGTGAGGAATGCGGGTTGAAATGGTCCGGAGAACTCGCTATGATCAGAATTCCGACGCGCCCCACAGGAGTATCCCAATCACCGCCGATGAGTTCATTTGAAAGCAAAGTCCAAGAAGCCCTCGCCAATCCCAAAAACCAGGGCGAAATCCCTGACGCTGATGCGGTAGGCACCGTAGGCTCGCCCGATTGCGGCGACATGCTCCGGATGTGGCTGAAATTCACGGAAAAAGACGGCAAACGGGTGATCGACCGCGCATCATTCCAAGCCTTTGGCTGCCAAACCGCCATCGCTGTGGCCTCAATGGCCACCGAGCTGCTGCGGGGAAAAACCGCCGAGGAGGCGAAAATCCTTACCGCCAGCGAACTCAGCGGCGATCTCGGAGCCTTACCACCGATGAAAATCCATTGCGGCCAGCTCGTCGAGGGGGCCTTGCGCAATGCCTTGGACAACTCCGGTCCGGCCCCTCAGGCCGATGCCGCGTCGGCCATGGCACCCACGCTGGCCTCAGACCTGCACCGCAAACCGGCCGGCAAAATCCGCATCGTTCCGCTCGATTAAGCGGACTTGGGAAAAATTTCCGTTTCTGAGATAGAGAAGCCGAATTCGTGCCGTTTCATCCAAAACCACCCCCACACACACGTGTTAGAACTCAAGGAAGTCAGTTTCAGCATCCGCAAAGACGGCGAGGAAGTCCCTCTCGTTGACCGGGTATCAATCCGTGTGCCAAAGGGTCATTTCATGGCCATCGTCGGGCCGTCGGGTTGCGGCAAGACCACCTTGTTAAAAACCATCGCTGGCCTCAATCCGGAGTCCTCAGGCGCGTTGTTCTGGGATGAACGGAATCTCTCGGAAGATGGCGATTTCTCACCCACCGAGATTGGTTACGTGCCGCAGTTTTCCATCGCTTACGATCCCCTAACCGTCGATGAATCGGTGGAAGCCGCCACCCGCCTGCGCGTCCGCTGCCGCGATACCGCGGAGCTCGATCAACGGATTGATTGCGTGCTGGAAGAAACCGGCCTCAGCCCGATCAGCGACCGCCAAGTGAAAGTCCTATCCGGCGGGCAGAAACGCCGTCTCGGTCTGGCAATGGAACTCGTTTCCGATCCAAAAATCCTGCTGTGTGACGAAGTGACCTCCGGCCTCGATCCCCGCTCGGAACGCGAAATCGTCCGACTGCTGCATGATTTATCCCGCAAGGACGGGCGCATGGTTCTCTCGGTGACACACTCGCTTTCTCATCTGGAATTGTATGATTCGATCCTTGTCCTGCATGAGGGCCGGGTCGCTTATCACGGACCGCCGGAACAATTGACCCACTATTTTTCCGTCACTGATACCGAGGAAATCTATCCGCAACTCGCTTCGCAAGCATCCGATCGCTGGCACACCTCATGGCAGAAGCACCGCGAAGCCTACGAAAAAATGCTCGAACGCAAGCGCGCGAAACTCATTGCCAGCGGCGATCTAATCTTGCTCGCCACCACGCCCATAGCGGACCCAGCACCGGAAGCTTCGCAGGAAAATCCCGCCAAAACCACCGACAGCGCCACCCAAACCGCTGTCCCGGAGCCGCTACGCCTACCCGGCTTTTTCAGCCAATTCGCCACCTTGCTCTCCCGCCGCTGGAGGATCTTTTTCCGCGATCGCGGCCAAGTGTTTCTCCAGTTGGCCATCCTGATTTGCTTCCCTCTGCTCGTCATCCTTTTCAGCGATAAGGCATCTGGAAACATCCGCCGATTTTCAGATACCCGCTCCACGGATGTGATCGCGGAAATCCAGGAAATCCAGAGCGTCCGCTCGGACCAAGCCAAGGTCGGCTCCGCCGTTTCAGGCATCATCATGTTCCAAGTCGTGCTGCTCTCGCTCATGGGGTCTAACAACTCAGCCCGCGAAATTGCCGGCGAACGACCGATCTACGAAAAGGAAAAATTCGGTGGGCTCCGGCCATCGGCTTATCTCGCCTCAAAGGTGGCGTTTCTAGCCTGCTTGGTGATCACGCAGTCACTCTGGATGGCGTTTTTCGTCAATCTCTTCGGCAACTTCCGAGGGGAATTCGTCGAGCATGCAGGCTTTCTTTTGTTAGTGAACTCCGCGATGACGATGATCTGTCTGGCGATTTCCGCGCTCATGCGCACGGCCGAACAAGCGTCGCTGCTATCGATTTATCTCGTCGGTTTCCAACTCCCGCTTTCCGGCGCGGTGCTCGCCTTGCCGGAGAATGTTGAAACCTTCACCCGGCCATTCATTTCCGCTTACTGGGCGTGGTCAGGTTCCGTTGAGGCGTTGCAAACGCAGGTCCACGACGCCGTGAAATCCGTCATCGATACCGGCCTCTCCGCTCAAAACGCCTGTCTTTATGCCCTCGGTGCTCACATCGTCGTCGCACTCATCGCCGCATGGGTCGGTGCCTGCCGGCCCCAATGGGACTGAGCGGGTGAAAGCTGAAAATGCCGGGAGCGAACTGGAATTTCGCGTGCCGTAGCGGATTTCATCTGCTTGAATCCAAGCCATGGCCGCCCGCATCAAAACCGTCGCCTCGATTACCATCGGGAAATTCTTCGATTCGCATGCCGAAGCGCTCGGCTTGCATCTGCAAGGCGAACGCGTCGGATTCGATCGCCCGATCAGCGAATCCGCCATGAACCGC
>CAYRLT010000036.1:0-16894 GCA_964425095.1 uncultured Luteolibacter sp. | reverse complement strand
ACATCCCCATGAACCCTTCCAATACCGCACCCTCCCTGATCTCGGAAATCAACGAGTGCCACATCGGCAAGGTCGACAAGTTTTTCCGAATGTGTGCCGGAGCTTCGTCCAGACTCACAAAACTCGGGGGAAGCACCTTCCATCTCAAAATCACGATCGACCGCCGCGTCACTGAAGAGTCGGTCAAGCAGCTGATTTGGAACATCGCAAAAAGCTGGCGGAGTCAGAATCTGGAGCTCAGCCATTGAACCGAAAAGCCCGCTCCGTCATTCATCAATCAACTCCCAAATCCCTGTAGCGCGTCTATGACCATCGCACTTCACTTCTCCCGCCGGAGGCTATCTCGCTTAAGAACAGTTCTCCGGCATTGACCGCGCACGGGGCAATCTGCCATCCTGCAACCATGTCAACCGCCCCCTGGATCTTTCTCTTTCTCGCCTGCTTTCTGCCTGCCTCCGCCGCTCCTGCTCCCGCTCCGATCAAACCCCTTGTGAAACTCGAAAACTGCACCTTCGTTCCCGAGGAGTGGGCTGATGGCGACAGCTTCCGCATCAAAACGGCGAAAGGTGAAGAGCACACCATCCGCCTCTACGGTGCCGATTGCATTGAATGGCATGTCAACGATCCGACCGATGAACGCCGCCTGCGTGCCCAACGCCGCCACTTCGGTATCACGAATGCTTCACCCAATTCGCGGGAATCGATTGAAATCGCCAAGAATTTCGGAAAAGCCGCTGCCAATGAGGTTGTTCACGCTCTCGAAAAGTCGTTCACGGTTCACACGACATATAGAAATGGAAATGGAGATGGCAAACATCCCCGCATCTACGCGTTCGTGACGACATCAACCGGCGCCGATCTCGCCTCCGAACTTGTGAGTAAAGGACTCGCTCGTGCTTTTGGAGTTTGCAGCTCAACTCCCGATGGTCAGAGCGCTGATGACTACGAGGGACTTCTCATGGATCTCGAACTCCAGACCGCAAAACGAGGAACTGGAATTTGGGCTCACACCGACTGGAACAAACTTCCCAACGAACGACAGGATCAACGCAGGGACGACGAACTGGTCAATCTTGCAATCGCCAAACACCTGCCACCCGCCAACTTTAAACTCAATCCCAACAACGCCGCCCGCGATGACTTGATGAAACTTCCCGGGATCGGCGAGGAAATGGCTAACCGGATCATCGAAAAGCAACCCTATAAAAAGCCCGAGGATCTCCTGGAAGTCGCTGGCATCGGCCCGAAGAAGCTTGAGGCTATCCGTCCGTTTTTGGAGTTCTCCCGCCCATGAAAAGCAGCCATTCGAATTGAGCGACTCCCTTACGGAGGAAGCAGAGGGGCTGACGCGCGAGGCTTTCGCTTGAAATCCCAATCTCCTAGTCCTTGAAAATGAGAATGCAAATGAATGGCTGTGGCAACCTCCGTTTCCTCTGTTTCCTCCTGTGAAAACTCTTTCCAGTGGCTGTGGCGTCTCGCCACAGGCCGTCCAAGGAGCGTCTCGCTCCGAGTCATTCCTCTTCCCTTAACACTTGCAAACTCGCCAACATCGAACGTTGAACCCCAAGAACTGAAGCTCGACATCTTTTCTTCATTTCGATGTTCAAAGTTCTTCTTCGCTCCAAGTCATCCCCCGCATCCCAAACACTCGCCGCATCCACAATCCGACCATCAGGCAACACCTCAACCTCGACCACATACTCCCCGACCGATACCGCATCTGCAAAATCACGCTCTCCATCAAGAAACTCTTGGAGTCGGGTCATCATCGCATCTCACATTCTCCCATGGAGTGCCCACGAAGCCGAACGCCTCAACGTCCGCAACGGCATCTGCCTCAACCGCCTTCACGACGCCGCTTTCGACCAAGGGCTCATCAGTTTCGATAAAAATGTATGGATGATGCTTTCTGCTCATATCAAGATATTACTGCCCCATGAATTGGTGAAATCCCAATTCGAAGCTCATGAAGGCAAATCGCTCGATCTCTCCGAAGACGCCATCCTGCCGGACGCCGGATTCCTTGCAAAACATCGGAAAATCTTCGGGTTTGCCGCTTGAGGGGTTGGGTTTCCCGTGCGGGCTATCCTTCAAATGAAAAGCTGGAAAGCAAATCCACCCGATTCATGTTTTCCGTGGTCGTAGTTCCTCTCCAGTCTTCTCCGCAGTTCACAACTGATTTTCTCAGGATTTCTCACAACTCTGTTTCCAACCAGCCACAAATCTTAAAAATGCTCACGTGCCGCAAATCATTCACCTCATGAGCAAAGTAAAACGAAGCAACATCGAGGTTCAGGGCACGGCCATTGGCATTCTTTCTTAGCCGGGTGGAGACTACATCTCCCTCACCGAAATGGGGCGGAACTTCGATGAGGCAGGCCGAAATAGTTTCTTCCTCTCCGCTAAAAAGTGGATCGACCTCACGGAGGCCATGGGTCGCGCTTCGCTCACCTCATCGACATTCCATGGGCACCGGCGGACGGATTCCGCTGCTCCTTGGTTCATTCGCATCATTTTGGCACCCGAGAGGTGATCTCAAGCGGATTTTCGAGTCCACACGAACTTGGTGATCAGGCTATTGAAGCTGGACCACTTTTGGGTGAGGAATTGATATCTGCCCGCGACGATGCCGGAGGAGAGATTGAGACTGGCGGCGATGCGTTTGATGTCCGCAGCGGATCGGGAGAATTCAATCCGTCGTCGTTCAGAGCGCTGCTGCAATTTTTTCGAGACCTTCGAGCATTCTGGCGTGCGGGCAGCCGAAATTGAAACGGATGTGCTGGGGCCAACCGAAAAACGCGCCGTCGGAGAGGAAAAGTTTGGCGGATTTCTCGAAGTGGAGGGCTGGGTTTGGGTGGCCGAGTGCGCTGGCGTCGATCCAGGCGAGGTAGGTGGCGTCGCTATGGCGCGCGGTGAGGCCGGGGCAGCGGGTGCGGATGAAGTCGATGAGAGAATCGCGGTTTTGTTTGAGGTAGGCGAGCAATTCCAAGCGCCATGGTTCGCCGTGGCGGTAGGCGGCCTCGGCGGCATAGTAGGAGAGGGCGTTGATTTCGGCGAGGGTGTGGCCGCTGGCGGCGCGGAATTTGCGACGGACGGAGTCGTTGGGGATGACGGCGTAGGCGTAACCGAGGCCGGCGATGTTCCATGTCTTGCTGGGCGAGAGCAGGGTGATGGTGCGATCGGCAAAACGCTCGGGGAGGTTCAGGGCGGAGAAATGCGGGGTGGCGGATTCGTCGAAGATGAGGTCGCAGTGGATTTCATCGGAGATGAGGATGAGGTCATGGCGTTCGCAGAAATCGGCGACTCGTTGGATTTCCGCTGGGGAAAACGCGCGGCCTAGGGGGTTTTGCGGATTGCAGAGGAGAAACAGGCGGGTGGTTGGGGTGACGGCGCGTTCCATGGCATCCCAATCGAAGCTCCAGTTTTCTCCTGCTAGAATGTGATCCACGGTGATCAGTTCCGCGGCGGCATCCCGGTGGACACCGAGGAATGGTGGATAGATCGGGGTGCAGGTCATGATGGCTTCGCCGGGTTGGCAGAATGCGCGTCCGGCAAGGGAAAGGGCGGGGACGAGGCCGCCGAGGTGGACGATTTGATCGATGGGGACCGTGGTATTCCGGCGATCCCGCAGGTAGGTGAGAACCGCGTCATTGAGGCCCTCGTGAGCTTGGGCATAGCCGAAGATACCGTGGTCGATGCGGTGGTGGAGCGCGTCGAGGATCGCGGGCGCGGAGGCGAAATCCATGTCAGCCACCCAGAAGGGATCGAGTTCAGGACGGCGATCGTATTTGATGCAGCCGGTTCCGCGGCGCGGGATCAGGGTGTCGAAGTCGAAATTCATGCTGGGGTGGTTGTTGCTCTGAAAGCCGGAAGGTTCAACCCAGAAAGAGAAATGCTCAGCCGCAAATAGACGGATTTTAAGCCAAAGCTTGCAGGCTGCGGGCTGGGCGGTTCAGTCTGTGGCCGTGCCAGTGACGAAGGATAGCGCCCGCCGGATTGGGAAAGTGTTGTCTTTCGTTCGTAATCCGGAGGGAATCAAGATCAATTGGGAGAGCTGGGTGGGCGGGTCTGAAATGCCATGGGAGGAATTTCCCGCAGATGCCGAGACAGGCAACCAAGTGTTGATCGAGAAATCCATCGCTAACGGCTGGTTGCTGGAAACCGCGAAAACACCATGAATCCTACCTCTTACGATAAAGCGCTCGAACTCAATCTTGATCCGCAGGTTTATGGTGCCTTTGCGGAAATCGGCGCCGGACAGGAAACCGGCAATTGGTTTTTCCGCGCTTCCGGCACGGCGGGATTGGTGGCCAAAACCATTTCCGCTTATGACATGACCATGAGCGATGCGATCTATGGGCGTGCCGAGAGGTATGTCTCTGCGGAGCGCTTGGGCGCGATGCTGGATCGCGAATATGCTATTTTGTTAGAACGTTTGGGGCCGAAACGCGGCGAGGAGACGACCTTTTTTTCCTTCTGCAATACGGTCCGTGCGCGCGGATACAACGACAGCGGCGAGTGCCACGGTTGGCTGGGCATTCGTTTTCAGATGAAACCGGGCGATCCACCATCCGATATTCTGCTGCACGTGAGATTGCTTGACCCGGATACGATTGGTCAGATGGAAGCGCTTGGCGTGGTCGGCTTGAACTTGATTTACGCGGCTTTCCGTCATCGCGGGCACTTAAAAAAATTCGTCGAGTCGTTGCGGGACAATCTTGCGTTAGGGAGGGTGGAGGTGGATCTCTTGAAATTCTCGGGCCACGGCTACGGTTTTTTTGACAACCGCTTGTGTGCGCTGCAACTGGTGGAAAGCGGGCTCACGGATGCGACGATGTTTTTGCCGAGCGGTGAAGTCGTGCAACCGACCGAAGTGCTTTACCGCCACCCGGTGTTGCTGTTGCGCGGTAGTTTTGATCCGGTGCTCAATCTGCATCTGGCCATGTTGGATCAGGCCCGTGACGGTTTCTCCAGATCGCTGGCGGCCGAGGATCGTGGTGCGGCGATCGAGCTCTGCGAAATCTCGATGGCGAATTTGCTGCGCGGCCCGGGCATCGATCCGGTGGATTTCCTCGACCGCTCGGACGCCTTGCAATCGTTGGGGAAAACCGTGCTGGTTTCGAGTTGTGCCGAGTTTCACCGACTTGCCGCGTTTCTCAACCGCTGCACCAACAAACCGGTGGGTATTATTTTGAGCATTGGATTACTGAATGAATTGTTCAAAGCGAAGTGGTCGGCGAATCTTGCGGGGGGCTTGTTGGAGTCCTTCGGCAGGTTGTTTAAAAAGGGGGTGACGCTGCAGGTTTTTCCGTGGAGAAACCGCAAGACCGGGGAGTTGGTGAGTGCCGAGACTTTTCATGCGCCGGAAAACTGCCGGCATCTCTATCAGCATTTCATCGAGAACGGCCGGATTCAGGGCGTTTCCTGTGGGGATGAAACTCTGTTGGCGTCCACCGGGCGCGATGTTTGCCGGATGATTCTCGCAGGCGACGAGCGCTGGCGGGATCTGGTCCCGCAAGAGGCATGGACGATGGCCGAGCGGCACGCCCGGCTCCGGTTGTCGTGAGCGGGGCGTGGGGATCTTGAAAATATGCGGGTATGCAATCGACACAGCTTGACCGCAGGCGGGTCGGGACTTAGGAAGACGTCATGACACCACTTTACGAAGGCAAATCCAAGCGTCTCTGGGCCACCGAAAATCCTGATACGCTCCGCATGGAGTTCAAAAACGACGCCACCGCTTTCAACGGTGAGAAGAAGGAGAGCTTCGATAAAAAGGGCCGCCTCAACAACGCGATCAGCACGCTGATCTACGGCATGCTCGAAAAAGAAGGGATCCCCACCCACTTCATCCGGGAGATCGATGAAACCAATGTTGAGGTCAAAAAAGTCGATATTTTGATGGTTGAGGTGATCGTGCGGAACGTCGCCGCAGGCAGTTTCTGCAAGCGCACCGGCATGGCCGAGGGTCACGTTTTCAGCCAGCCGATCGTTGAATTTTCCTATAAGAGCGACGAACTCGGCGATCCACTCATCAACGATGATTACATCCGTGAGATGCATCTCGCCACGCCGGAGGATCTGGTTCATTTGCGCACGTCGGCGCTCAAGGTGAACGACTTGCTCAGTGCGTTTTTCGCCAAGTGCGGTCTCAAGTTGGTGGATTTCAAACTGGAATACGGGCGATTGGTTTCGGATCCATCGGTCATCGTGCTTGCGGATGAGATCAGCCCCGATGGTTGCCGTCTGTGGGATTTGAAGACCGGCGAGAAAATGGACAAAGACCGTTTTCGCCGCAACCTCGGCAATGTGATGGAAGCTTACGAGGAAGTCCTCGGCCGGGTGAAAGAAACCCTCGGTTGATGCACAGTTTTCCGCGGAGATTGCGCAGTTTTTGGGCGACGCATGTCTTGACACGAAGTCCGGTCTAAGGCGGGATCCCCGCCCCATGGCCAAGCTATCCATTCGCGACCTCGATCTTTCCGGCAAACGCGTTCTTATCCGCGTCGACTTCAACATCCCGCAGGACAAAACCACCGGCGCCATCACGAACAACCAGCGCATTGTCGCTGCGTTGCCAACGATTCAATACGCCTTGGAAAAAGGCGCGGCGGTGGTCCTTATGTCCCACCTCGGCCGCCCGGATGGACAGCGCAACGAGAAGTTTTCGCTGCAACCCGTCGCAAACGAACTCAGCAAGCTTCTCGGAAAACCGGTGGATTTCCTTCAGGATTGCGTCGGCCCCGAAGTCGAAGCCACCTGCTCGCCCGCCAACCTCCAGTCAGGTAAAATCGTCTTGCTGGAAAACCTCCGCTTCCACATCGAGGAAGAGGGCAAGGTCAAGCAGGCTGACGGCACATCGATCAAGGCGGACCCCGCCAAAGTCGAGGCCTTCCGTGCCAGCCTCACCAAGCTCGGCGATATTTTCGTCAACGACGCATTCGGCACCGCGCACCGTGCGCATAGCTCGATGGTTGGTGTGGATCTCCTGCAGAAAGCCGCCGGTTTCCTGATGGAGGCGGAAATCAATGCCTTCAATGCCGTGCTCGACACGCCGAAGCGCCCGCTACTCGCCATTCTGGGCGGCGCGAAGATCGCTGACAAAATCCCGCTCATCACCAACCTGCTCGATAAAGCGGACGATATCATCATCGGCGGCGGAATGGCTTTCACCTTCCGCAAGGTTCTCAGTGGCATGGAAATCGGCGACAGTTTGTTCGATGCCGAGGGTGCGAAAATCATCCCTGAGCTCGCCGCCAAAGCGAAAGCCAAGGGTGTGAATCTCCACCTGCCAGTGGACTTCGTCTGTGCGGACAAGTTCGCTCCGGACGCCAATCTTTCTGCCGCTACCGACCATATTCCGGCCGGAATCATGGGTCTGGATGCCGGCCCGCAAACCCGCGAGTTGTTTGCCAAGGTGATAGCGGCTTCCAAGACCATCATCTGGAACGGGCCTCCGGGCGTGTTTGAATTCGATGCCTTTTCCGCCGGCACTCAATCGATGGCCGCAGCCATCGCCGCCGCCACGGAAGCGGGTGCCATCACCGTTGTCGGTGGGGGAGATACCGCCACGGCCGCCAAAAAATTCGGGGTCGACCAAAAAGTCACCCATTGCTCGACCGGCGGAGGTGCCAGTCTCGAATTCCTCGAAGGCAAAGTCCTTCCCGGCGTGTCTGCACTCAGCGAAGTCTAATTCATTTAAAGATCTGATATTCTCAATCACCGAACACCAAACATCCGCAACTGTATGAACCGCAAACCGATTTTTGCCGCCAACTGGAAAATGAACAAGGGAGCTTCCGAAACGGAAGATTTCGTGAAAAGTTTCCTTTCAAAACTTCAAGGTCAGGATTTCCCGTGTGAAATCGTGATTGCGCCGCCATTTGTTTCGTTGCCGAAACTTGCGGATCTTCTTCACACCGCCACGGCGGTTCAAAACGCCCACGCCATTCAGATCGCCGCGCAGAATTGCTCGCAATTCGATGCCGGAGCCTACACCGGCGAGATCAGCGTCCTCATGTTGCGCGAGTTTTTCGTGCACTACGTGATCCTCGGTCACAGCGAGCGCCGGGCGATTTATGGTGAGACCGATGCCGTCATCAACGCTAAGATCAAAAAAGCCCGTGAGGCCAATTTGAAGCCGATCTTCTGCATCGGTGAGACTCTCGCCGAGCGCGAAGGCGGCAAGCTTGAAAGCGTGCTCCGCACTCAAGTCACCGAAGGCCTCAAGGATATCAGCGAAAAAGACTTGGCTGAGATCGTGATCGCCTACGAACCCGTTTGGGCCATCGGCACCGGCGTCACCGCCACTTCCCAGCAAGCGCAGGACGCCCACGCGTTTGTCCGCTCACTTGTCGCCGAGCTCTACGGCCAAGACGCGGCCTCCCGCATCCGCATCCAATACGGCGGTAGCGTGAAGCCTAACAATGCCGCCGAACTCATGGCTTGCCCGGACATCGATGGTGCGCTCATTGGCGGTGCGGCGCTCGAACCGCAGAGCTTCCTGGAAATCATCCGCAACGGATCTTCGCAATCGGAAGAGTGATTGACGGTTTTCGGTGGAGTGAGGTCAACACTCCGCAGATTGTTTCTCGGTTTCCGTGCCCGCGCCTGTTGTCTCTTTGGTCACGTTCTGAGCGTTCAGAGGGTCCAGAGTTTGGAGAGCGGCACGGCGAGAAACGCGCCGTCACAGAGCGGCAGCACGCTGTCGCCATCGTAGAACACGATGCCACTTTGAAAGTTTCTGCCCTCCAGAGCGGCGAGTCGCTGGAGTCCCTTGGCATCGGCATTGCCGACGGTGCGGGCGGACTTGATTTCGGCGGCCCATATTTTGCCACCCCGGCTGAGGATGCAGTCCACTTCCACCTGTTCCTTGTCCCGATAATGCCAGAAGCGGAGGTCGGGATCGGTCCATCCCGCCATGGCGATGAGTTGCTGTAGCACGAAGGATTCCAACAGATGTCCGAAACGCCCGCGCTCATCGAGCCAATCGTCGGCGCTGAGTCCGGACAGCATTGCGGCCAGGCCCGTATCGCAAATGTGGATTTTGGGGCTTTTGGTCAAGCGCTTGGTCGCATTGCGGTGCCAGGCTGGGAGCTGCCGGACGAGGAAGAGTCTTTCGAGAATGGATAGATGGTGCTCGATGGTCCGGCGTGTGTTCCCCGACACATTGGACAACTCCGAAATGTTGAGCAGGCTTGCTGTGCGATGGGCGAGCAACTCCAGAAGCCTGCGCAGGCTCTCCCCGTCCCTGATCCTCGCTACATCGTGAATGTCGCGCTCCATGATCGATGCGAGATATTGGCGAAGCCACTGGCGGGCACGTGCGGGAGGGCGTCGGCTCACTTCCGGGTAGCCGCCGCTGACGAGGCGCGCCGGAAGTTCCGAGGGCCTCGGGGCAGTGGAGCCGACCAGTTCCACGGACAACTCTCCTGCCAGCCAAGTCTGGAGAAATCCTCCGGGGCGCTCCTCCTTCTCCGCCTCCGCGAAGGGATACAGATACAGACATTCCATCCGCCCGGCCAGAGAGTCGGCCAGTTGTGGAAGTTGCAGAAGGTTCGCCGAGCCGGTGAGAAGGAATCGGCCGGGGCGGCGATCGGAGTCCACGGAGCGCTTGATGGCCAGGACCAGCCCGGGTGCCCGCTGGATTTCGTCGATGGTCACAAAGGCAGGCATCTCGGCAACGAAACCTTCTGGGTCCTGTCGCGCCAGTGCCAGATAATGGGCGTCATCCAGCGAGAAATACTGCCGATCAGGATCCTGATGCCTCGCCAGCGTTGACTTGCCACACTGGCGCGGACCCAGTAGGCAAACCACTGGTGTGTCTTTTAATGCCGCATCCAAGCTTGCCTGAAGATGCCTTCCGATGAATACGGGGGTTTTGCCTGATTGAGTCATAAAGCTAAGACAAATTGCGCCCTATAATTCAGTCAATTTGTGTCCTAAAATCCAAAATTTGCGGGAAAAGTCAATGAATTACTCGGGCCTGAGTCTGGAAAAATGGGAAAACAGCTACCTTTTTCAAGTTCAACTTCTGCGCGGGTGATGAAGATGCGGACGGTGCCTTTGCGGGATGCATTAGTGTGGACGTTGAAACTCAATCGCTCTCGACGTTCAGATCTGGGATGTGGGTGAAGCTGATGCGCATGGGCGCATTGTCGCGGCTTTCCTGGACGCTGCCGTAATAGACGACGCTGCGTCCATAGCGGGCGCGTAGTTTGTCGAGCGTGGCGTCTAACCGTTGGTGTTTCGCCTGATCCTCAGCGGCAGGGATTTCGGCGATGGATTGGAACAAGGATGGTGTGTAGTTGTGGTGCTCGCAAAGCCGGGTGAGCATCACGCCCACTTGCAGGAGTTGGCAGCGGGGTTCCGGGCGATCCCGCCAGAGGCGGTCGAGCAGGCGCATGAGTGTGAGGGTGGAGTCAGTTTCATCGCTGCGGACTTCAGCCGCCCAGGAAACGCCGCGAAGGAAGGCGAGTTGGAGCGTGAGTGTCCCGGCGAGCAAGCCATGGGAACGCAATCGTTCGCAGGCTTTGTGCAGCAGCTTGCAGAGGATCGGCCAAGCGCGGTCCGGATGGCGGCTTTCCGGGGGCAGCACATGGCTGTGGCCGATGGATTTGCGGGCCGAGACAATGTCCGGAATCTCATCGCCGCGCAGCAGATGCCACAGCCGATCTCCCATCACGCCGCCCCACACGCCATGCAGCACGGGTTTCGATGCCGCGCATAAACGTTCCACTGTGTGAATGCCGGCGGCGTGCAAGCGGGTTTCCATGCTGCGGGCGATTCCGGTTAGATCGCGGAGGTTTAGTTCGTGGAGTATGGCGGGAAGCTCGTGGGATTCGATGATGAAGAGGCCGTCGGGCTTGCGCATCTTGCTGGCCATTTTTGCCAAGAACTTGTTGGGTCCGGCGCCGACGCTCACCTTGATGAAGGGTGAAACCTCGCAGGCGACGGTTTCTTTGATCTTCCTGCCGATAGCCTCGACGACGGAGGGCTCGCGCAAATTGAGTGGCAGCCAGGCCCACATTTCATCGATACTGAGAACGGCCTCGACGTGGATGCAATCTTCGACCGCCTCGACGATGCGGTGATGGTGGCGGATGTATTCAGCGGGCTTCGATTCCACGATGGCGATGCCGGGGCAGAGGATGCGGGCGTCGCTGATGCGGGTGCCGGTTTTCACGCCGAACGCTTTGGCTTCATAGGATGCGGCGATGCAGCACGAGCTTTCTGCCATCACCGGAGCCACTCCCACGGGTCGCCCGCGCAAGTTGGGATCCAGGTGTTGTTCGACCGATGCGAAGTAGGAATCGCAATCGACGAACAGGGCGGTGAGCGGTTGATCCATTTTTAAAAGCGATGCGCTGGGGAGGGAGGAGGGTCAATGGAAAAGTGTTCAATTGAACTATTTTGCGGCGCGGGCACAGATGGTTTACCGCCCGCCTCTTTCCAGCTCGATCAGCGATTGGCGATTGGCGACTGCGCCTATCGTTTTCAAATTCACGAAAGCTCGGGAGGTTGGGTCCGTATTCTTCTCAGCAATGCGCATTTTGCCCCTTCTCCTGACCCTGTTGCTTGGTTCCTTTGTGGGTGCGAATGAGGCCAAAGTTTTGCCTCCCCTGAACGCTTCGTGGCGGCTCACCTGGTCCGATGAATTCGACCTCAATGGTCCGCCTGACCCAAAGATTTGGAAGTTCGAACACGGCTTTTCCCGCAACCAAGAGCTCCAGTGGTATCAGTCTGCAAACGCAACGTGCCGTGATGGCTTGCTGGTCCTCGAAGCCCGCCGCGAACAGGTAAAAAACCCCAACTACCAAAAAGATCACGCATCCTGGAAGGTCTCCCGGCCTCACGCCGAATACACCTCGGCCGCACTCATCACCCAAGAACACCTGTCATGGAAATACGGGCGTTTTGAAATCCGCGCCCGTTTTCCCGCGCTTCCCGGCATGTGGCCCGCGATCTGGACCACTGGCTTCGGCAAGTGGCCGCACAATGGTGAAATCGACATCATGGAATTCTACAAGGGCACGATTCTTGCCAACACGGTCCACGCTGGCAAAGGCGGTAGGCCCCTGTGGAACACCAGCAAACATCCGCTGGTCAAATTCGGGGCCGACACCTGGAACGAGCGGTTCCACCTCTGGGTGATGGAGTGGAGCGAAAAGGAAATCATCATCTCTCTGGACGGCAAGCCGCTCAATCGCGTGGATCTCACCAAGACCGGCAATCTCGATGGCCCGCGAGTCAATTCGTTCCAGGCCGCCCAACAGCTACGGCTCAATCTCGCCATCGGTAGCAACGGTGGCGACCCTTCCAAAACCGCATTTCCTCAGCGCTACGAAATCGACTATGTCCGGATTTACCAACGTGGAAGGGAAGATGGTAACCACAACCGGAGCGCAGCGGAGAAAGCCGAAGGCAAATTTCACTGATTGAACTGATTTTTAAGAGGTTGGAAAGAAATAGGCATTCACTGAGAAGGTGAATGAAATCCCTGCTAATTCTTTCAGTGCCTGTCTTAAAAATGGCAGAGACGCGTTTCCGACGCGTCCGCGTGCGGGAAGGAGCGAATGAAAAATCCTTCAGTCTTACCATTCTCCTTCCCCGCGCTCGGACCTTTCGGAAAAAGGTCCCTGCCTTCACGCCATTCTTCTCCGGAATCCCCTGCCATTCTAGAACAGAAGATAGACTCGCCGGCTGAAGCCAGCGCTCCGTAGCGACAAGGTCAAGTTAGTCGGGAGGTTCAGGGTTTTGCGCCCTGATATCCGTTGCGTAGAATTTGAGCTAAGTCCGCTACGGTGTTTTTATTTTCCGGTGCATCGACGATATTGGCGCTCTCTTTGGGGTCTTTTTCGTGATCATACAATTCCCGGGCCTTGATCTCACTGGATTTCAAGTTCCGCCATTCGGTATAGCGATAACGGTCGGTGCGCATGGAGTATCCCATGACTTCTCCGCGAGGATACTGGCTGAAGGCGGCCTTTTTCCATGGTTGCGTGGGATTGCTCAACAAGGGCGTCATGCTGGTGCCTTCGAGGTGCTTCGGCTTTTCGATCTGCGCGAGATCGCATAGGGTGGGATAGATGTCCACGAATTCGGTTAGGGCGGAGGTTCTTTGTCCGCGGGTTTTCATTCCGGGTGCGCTGATGATCATTGGCACGTGGTTATCCAGTTCGAAATTCGTGTGTTTGCACCACATGCCATGGTCGCCCAGTTTCCAGCCATGATCGCCCCAGAGAATAACAATCGTGTTTTCGGCGAGTCCTAGGCGTTCCAATTCATCCATCACCTTTCCGATCATGGCGTCCGTGTAGGAAATTGAGGCATAGTAGCCGTGAATCAACTTGAGGGCGAGATCGTCGGGCATCGGCCCTTTTTTCGGCATGCCGATGTAGCCGCGCAGTTCGTTCCAGTCGGTCAGAGCGATTTTCGGGACATCCTTCGGTAGGAGTGGATTGTCCGTCAGCTTGATTTCCTCTTTCGAATACAGGTCCCAGTATTTTTTGGGAGCATTGAACGGCAGGTGCGGTTTGCTGAAGCCAACCGCGAGAAAGAAGGGTTTGTCTTTGAGTCGGTTGAGTTCCTGGACGGCATGTTCGGCGATGAGGCCATCGGCATAGGCATTGTCAGGAACATCAGGAGACTCGAATGCGGGACCCATTCCGGTTCTGCCGTCTTTGGCTTTCTTCTCGCCTTCGCCCACCAAGCGCTGGGATTCTTTGTCCATATAACCCCGTCCTTTCCAATCGCCCGTGGGCTTGAAAAACGGGCGGCTCCATCCTTTCTCGTAGTCGCTTTCGTGGTGGTAAATTTTGCCCATCGCCACGGTTTCATAACCGTTGTTGAGGAAATGTTGATTGAGCGTAAGCGCGTCCGGCACATGGGTGAACAGAGCGTTGCACTGATAGATCCGTCCTTTTTCGGGTCGATACCCGCTCAACAAGCTGGCGCGGGATGCCATGCAGATGGCTTGTTGGCAGTAGGTCCGTTCGAATAAAAGCCCGCGTGCCGCGAGTCGGTCGATGTTGGGGGATTTGATCTGCTTCTGACCGTAACATCCCAATTCAGGGCGAAGGTCGTCCACCGCGATGAAGAGCACATTGGGTTGTTTTGCTGGTTTCTCTGCGAATAATGGCGGTGCTGCTAGAAGGAAAACGGCGGCTAGTCCGGTTATTTTCATGTTTTTTTGATAAGTGACTCAGGATTCAAAGAATTAGTGTTCGTTCATCTCTCTACGCTCCGGTTGTGGTTTGTATTTCTGAATTCGGGCTGAAGAGATGGCGGCGGGCGGGACGCCCGCGCCACTGTTGTTCGGTGGCTACATTGTTTTCACGTGGAGCGTGATGATGTGTGTGTTGCCGTTCCGGGGATCGGTGGCGGTGAGGGTGTGGGTGCCGAGGGTGAGGTGGATGACGGGTTCCGGGGTGGCGGGCTCGATGCGCAGGGTGGGGGAGGTCCAGCGGGCGGTGCCGGGAAGATTGGTGACGGGCCGGAATTTGTCTGAACCGGAGGGGATTTCCGGGTCTAACAATAGCGTGGTATTGTCGGCCGGGCTGATGATGGTGAGAGGGGCGAGCAAGGCTGGGGCGGGGTCGAGCGCGAGTTCGTGGCGGCGGAGATTGTGAGGGCTGGTGAACCAGGCGGTGAATGTGGGATCGAGCAGGGATTTTCCGCTGGCATCGTAGTCTGCTGCGGTGGCGGCGGGAGGGATTTGGTCGTATGGGGCGAGGTCGTTGCGGGCGTTGCGATTGTTGGGATCGGAGGAGACGAGCTTGCCGTTGCGGGGGTCGATGGTGATTTCGCGGAGATTTTTTGGGCGGGTGAACCAAGTGGGCGGGTGGTTCTGGTGCAGGCGGAGCATGGCGCGGTGGAAGATCGGTCCCGCACCGGCAACTCCCGAGATGCCTTTCATCGGTTGGTTTTCAAAATTTCCAGCCCAGACGCCCACGGTGAAATCCGGGGTGTAGCCGAGGCACCAATTGTCGCGGAAATCCGAGGAGGTGCCGGTTTTGACGGCGCAGCGGAATGGGAGGTCAAGCGGGCTGCCGGGTGGGAAGGCAGCGGCGCGGGCCGTCGGATCTGATAGAATATCGGCGATGAGATAGAAGGAGTTTTCGGAAAACGGAAGGGAAATGGTTGAAGCGGGCAGCGGGGGGTGTTCTGGAAAGAGGACTGGTGGGAGGTGTCGGCCATTGCGGGCGAGGGTGGCGTAGGCGTTGGTGAGTTCTAGCAAGCGGACGGGTGCATTGCCGATGGTGAGGCCGAGGCCGTGGGCGGTTTCGTCGTCGCCGAGCGTGGTGAGGCCGAGATTTGTTAGGAGATGGTGCAGTGGGACGGGTCCACCGAGAGCGTTGAGTTCGCGCAGGGCGGGGAGGTTGAGTGAACAGGCGAGGGCGTGGCGGAGAGTGACGGGGCCGCGATAGGCGCGGTCGTAGTTTTGTGGCAGATCGAGGCCTTGTGGCGTGCGGAATGGGCTTGGGATATCGGCGAGAATCGAGGACGGAATGCGGTGCATGCGCTCCATGGCGAGCAGGTAGGTGAAGGGCTTGAGCGCGGAGCCGGGTGAGCGTGGGACGAGTGCGCCATTCAGTTGGCCGCCACGCGGGTCGTCCCAAGCGGCGGAGGAAACAAGGGCGAGAATTTCTCCGGTCGGGTTGTGGATGACGACGACTGCGGCATGGCGGAGATTGGCAGCTTTGAGTTTGGCGGTTTCCTCGTGGACAATAGCCTCGATGTCGCGTTGGAGCGGGAGGTCGAGAGTGGTGCGTATTTTATATTTGAGATATGAAATATTTGTCGATGGCGTGGTATGGGAGGAAGAGGGGTTATCGGATTGCGGTTCGGGATTTTGAAACACCGCTGGGGGAGTGAGGGCGGCGAGCCATGGGGCGGGGCGGGTTTCTTGAAGTGGCCGGAGATGGAGGGGTTCGGCGAGGGCGGTGGTGATGCGGGAGAGGTCGGCGTTTCCGCTGGCGGCGAGGCGGTTGAGGACGAGGTTTCGGCGTTCGGTGGCGCGCTGTGGATGGCGCAGGGGATTGAGGCGGGACGGCGCTTGCGGCAGGCCGGCGAGCAAGGCGCACTCGGCGAGCGAGAGATCGGCGAGGGGTTTTTGGAAGTAGAAACGAGCAGCTTCAGCGGCCCCGATGCGGAGGTTTCCGTAATCGAGGCGGTTGAGGTAGGCGGTGAGGATTTGTGATTTCGACCATGATCGTTCTAGGCGCCGTGCGGCGAGGGCTTCGCGGATTTTGGTGGTAGCGCCGCGGTTGGCGGGTGGAGATGAGATTTTGATGAGCTGCTGGGTGATGGTGGATGCCCCGGAAACCACGCGTCGTTTTGTGAGGGAATCGCGGGCTGCGCGGCCGGTGGCGAGGAGATCTACGCCGCCGTGTTGGAAGAATCGTTTGTCTTCGGCAGCGAGCGTGCAGGCGATGAGGTCTGGCGGGAGAGCGTCGGCCGCTACGGGCGTGGAGCGGGATGAATTCGGCAGGGTCAAATGGGCGATCGGCGTGCCGTGGCGGTCCACGGTGATGGGTGAGCCCGCCGGGTTTTCCAGAAGCCCCGGTGGTAGGGAAACGCAGAAGGGCGCGAGGAACCACGCGGCCACCGCGATCAGAGAGGCGGCGGTGGCATACCGGACGAGGCGGCGTTTGTCTGGCAGGCGGAGCTTCAAGAGAGACCAAGGTGCCACAAATTCGGTTGGAATGAAGCGCGAACTTGTGGGGTGGGCGAGCGTTGTCACGTCACAATGTGGGGCGTGATGTTTGGCAGGGACGGTTTTCCGAACCGTCCGGTGCGTGGGTGGTGAATGATGGGGTGAATGTGGAGTCGTTTTGGCTTTCTCATTCGCTTTTCATTCTCACCTCACGCGCCGGACCGCTCGGAGAGGCGG
>CAYRLT010000035.1:0-10355 GCA_964425095.1 uncultured Luteolibacter sp. | reverse complement strand
GTGTCATACCAGTTGTAGAAATGTCCGCGATAGCGCCGGAGCCCCTGCATAGTCGCCAACGTATCGTGTGTCCGCTGGATCATTCTGTCCATAGAGATGTATCCAAAATCCATGGCTGCTAGATTTGCCAGCAAAGCGAGTCCCATATTGGTAGGCGAAGTCCGCATGGCGATCGTCGGATTGGGAATTTCCTGATAATTGTCCGGTGGCAGCCAGTGATCGTTAGCACTGACAAAAGTATCGAAGTAATGCCATGTCTTGCGGCAAGTGTTTCTGAGGAAGATCAACTGCGACTCTGTCAGGTCTGGAACGTCGGTCTTGATCGGCAGGCTGATCCACCATGCGATGGTCGGTGCTGCAAGCCATAGCAAAAGAATCGGCAACGCCAAGGGCAGTTGAGTGGGTTGTAGGATTGCGAGCAGAAATCCGCTTGCCAGCGCGAGCGCAGGAGCAATCCACATGGTGGCGTGGAAACCTAGCAAGCCGGAATGCGAGGTGTTTTCCGAATCACTCGATGTTCGCCATTCGAGCAGTCGTTTGCGCGTTACGAGCAGGCGCGCCAGGGTTCTGGTGATCGCATCCAGACTGATGAATGCATCGTAGGGAAGAAATGCGAAGGTGAGGGAAATTTGTCCGAGGTTGCGCCCGACCGAGCCGATCACATCACGCATGTGCATGAGCCATGGAAGGTCGTGTGGTTTGCGCAGGAGTTCGACTAGCGAAGCCAGAAATCCGGGGAGCATGATGATCGCCACGATCAGCAACACTCCGTAAGCGCCTAGTTCGGGTAGAAAAATCCATGCACCAAGCATGAAAAGCATCAGGCCGATCGGGACCAGACTGCGCCGCAAATTGTCGAAAATTTTCCACAGTGAGAGGGCGGAAAGCGGGTTTGCGATCCGCCGTGCGTCCGGGCCGGGAACCCGAGGCAACAGCCACTGGGTGATCTGCCAGTCGCCGCGAATCCAGCGATGTCGGCGGTCGATGTCCACGTTGTAGCGGGATGGATGCTCTTCGTATAACTCGACATCGCTCACCAAGGCTGATCTGGCATGGCAAGATTCTAACAAATCATGACTGAGGATTGCATTCTCGGGGAAACGACCGTTGAGAGCGCTTTCGAAGGCGGCCACGTCATAAATCCCCTTGCCGATGAACGAGCCTTCGCTGAAGATGTCCTGATAGACATCGGAAACCGCGCGTGTGTAGGGATCGATTCCCGAGTCGCCGGCGAAAAGCCTGACGAACCAGGACCGGCGCGAAGTCGGCAGGCTTACGCCGACTCGTGGTTGCAGGATGCCATAACCTTCGGTTACGACACTGCGGGAGGTGTCGAATTGGGGTCGGTTGAGTGGATGAGCCATGGTCCCGACCAGCTGGCGGGCCGCGTCGCGGGGAAGTTGAGTGTCGGTGTCGAGCGTGATGACATACTTGATAGCAGAGAGTATTCCGGTTTCGCCCGAGATTTCCGTGAAGCAGCCGCTGGATCCGCCATGAAGGAGAGAGTTGAACTCCATGAGTTTCCCCCGTTTGCGTTCGTATCCCATCCATAGTCCTTCGGCTGGATTCCAACGGCGTGGCCGGTGGAATAGAAAGAAATAGGTATTGATCCCGGCAGGATACTTCCGATTCAGCATTTCAACCCCGGCTCGAATCCGTGCCAGCAACGCATCGTCCTGCGGTAGGATTTCTTCGGAGGCATCGGGGAAGTCCGTAAGCAGAGCGAAATGCAGATGAAGATCGCGGTTCGCCAGATGGTGGATTTCCATTGTTTCAATGAGGCGATCCACGCCATCCGCGTTCGAGATCATCGTGGGAACGACGACCATCGTGCGGCAATCTGCGGCGATGCCCGATGAGAAATCCAGACGCGGCAGTAGTTTCGGTTTTACTAACAGACCACTGGTCCAGTTCATCAGGGCCACAGCCAGTTGACTGGCGCAAAGCATGAATATCAAGGCGAACGGGGGGATTCTCTAACCATTGACTCCAAGTGCAGAGGCGGCGGCGATGAATCCAAGAGTCGCCAGCAAGGTCAAAACCACCACGCCTCCGCCGTAGAACGCCAGCGGCCAGCTTCGGATGCCTCGTTCCATGCTGGTTTGCCATGGCTTGCGCACCTTTGCGGCGGACTCCAGAGCGGATAAGCCTTTGTCGATGAGATAGTAGCCGATATGAGCGGACCTGTCTTCTTTCCCATTCCGGTGTGCTCCATCCACGGCGAGCTGGATGGATTTCAATGCAACTTCTGTTTCAGTTAGGTCGCCATAGCGGGAAACGGTTTCAACCGAATGCCGGTATTGATCCCGTGTCGAAAAATCCATGTCGCTGTAAATATCCGCGGGATCGCAGCGCAACGTCATTTCGACGACGCTCAGGGTTTCCACGAACTCCTTCCAGTTCATCGTGCTGAGGAAACGCAGGCTGCCGATGCTATGACTGACGGAAACCTGGTCGGCCGCCTGATTCTGACTGTCCAGATGGACTAGCTCATCGACGGACTGGCCCTGTTCGATCAGGATGTGCTCCAGCCATGAGCGTGCGAGTTGCAGCAGTGGACTTCCTTGTGACAAGCGGAGGCAGAATTCGGCGACGAAGGCGCTGGAGAGGGAAATTTCGGACTTTGCCAGATCCGCCACGACGATCACGAGTTGTGACGGGTTGTTTTCCGCCTCCTCCTGAAGACGGTTCGCCCAAATGGCGGCCAGTTCGCAATCCGCGCGGGCGGTTTCCAGTCGACTGGTGATGCGCTGGAGGTTTTCGATCAACCCAAGACGCAGCATGATGGGGATGGCCCAAAGCTCGCCTAGTTTCAGAGTGTCTACCGCCTGATAGGAATCAATGAACGCACCGAGTGGGATTGAGTCGATCTGGGCGTCGACATGCGAGATCAGTTCCAGCACGATGTCATAGACTCGCGGTAGTCCGGAGGATGGTCCATTCTGGAGGCGTGGCAGTTCACGGCTGTAGCCGCGCGGCAAGTGCCGCCGTGCCATCTGGATCTGTTCTTCGATCAGATAGAAATTGTCCAGCATCCATTCGGCGGCCGGAGCGAGACGGTGGCCGGGATTTCCTGCGCGAGTCGCGCGATTGAATGCGCGCAGGTTCCGCTCGTTGGAGTCCAACCGTGAGAGTAGTCCGTTGGATCCCTTCCGAGTGATGGTGCTGTGACCGGCCGCGAGTGATCGCGCATGACGGGCGAGTTGCTCCACGCTGAACAACTCCGCCCGCAATGGGGGCTCGCTGGTGCCCGGGCGCGCTTGTCTGCTTGTCCAAGATTGTCTGACTATGGAAAGTGGCCGCATGATGGGTTTCCAACATTGGGTCGTTACCTGGGCCGGTTGGCCGCGATCAATCGCGCGGGCGACTCAAGAAATAGCCCAAAAAAACCCCGATTCCAATGCCAATCGCAATGGTTTGATAGAGATGATCGTGAATGGCCCTGTCGACGATTTTGGTGTCATTGACAGCGCGTTGACGGGCGACTCCATAGATGGATTTTCCACGTTCGATGAATTCTTCGAGAGCCTCGACGGCGTCATGATAGCGTTTGCCGGCGGCTCTGGCCGTTGATTCCAGCAGAGTATTCGAAGAGTCTGTTAGTGATTTCAATTCGTCACCGACTTCGTACATAGGGTAGCTCATTTTGTTGCTTTCTTTGGATTTCGCGATGGAGGGTATCAGTAGGTGCGTGTTGTTTTTGTTTCAGTGGTCCCATAGACGGTTGGGGCGATTTCGGAGGTCGTCGTTCTGGTGGTGTGCGTGGCTGGTTGCTTATTCTCAACGAAGGTACAGCTGGGGAGGAAACCGAGGGCTGCGAGGCTAAGGAAGCTGATGATGATAGATTTCATGTTGATACGGGTGTTGGATGTTTGGTTGTTTGAGATGTTGGATTTTTCCAACGCTCATTAGGTAGTGCATTCCGGATCGACTTGCCATGGGGTGAAACCCTACTGGCGCTGATGCGAGGTGTTGATTCGGAGAAAAGGACTCTCTCTATAACTGGCCTCGTAATTCACTTTCACGATCTCATTCAATGGGGCAATTCTTCATTGAGACGGGATAGCGACGCGCTCATTGACAATTCCCAGTCGACACCCATTAAATCCCGGTGTGTGGCAGAGTGCCCCACGGATAATTTTTCGGATGACTCGAGCTCAAAATTGGTGGTTGCGGATCTGCGTAGCGGGATTGGTCCTGTTGATGCAGGGACCGGCAATGCTGACGCAGGAGGTTGCCTGGGTGGGAATGCTCGTGAGCTACACCCGGGATCGCGGTTTGGCCCGCGGGGTGATGGAGACTTTCGATGGAAATCACCCGTGCGCGCTGTGCGTCAAGGCTTCAAAAATGCGAGAAAACGACGGTGAGAAAGAACCCACCGAGCGCAATCCCGACACAAAACGCATGTTTCTCGCTTGGGCAGAAATGATTTCTCCTTACGGTCTGCGCCTTAAAAATCCTAGCGCAGTGGATTGCCGCGTGGAAAATCCGCACGGTCGGTTGCTGGCGTGCGGCAGGGGACGAATTGCTCCTGGAACGCCGCCGCCAAGGTTTGTCATCTCCTGATTCTCAGAACGAGCCAGGACTATAACACGACGGGTGGCAGAATGTCTCCGTTTTAACAGCCGATAAAATATCGGCGCTTCGGGGGGGCGATGCATGATCGCCCTGACTATGAGCTGTCCATGAAATGCGTTTCGCTCTCTTCATTGGCTATTCATGGATATCGGCGGTCAGTTTTCGCCGCTTCTTGATCAATGTAACTAAAATTTTTTATTTTCTAAAACTTATAATAATGACCTTTAATCCTTCTATTTCACTGGGGATCGCGTTTTGCGGTCTCTCCGCAGCCTCACTGGCGCAAACCCAAAGCCGTTTTCTGGACCCGCTTTATGTGCGTTCAAAAAGCATCGCCGAACCTTGGAGTCCGACGGAAATCATCGTTGGCGCGGAACATTTACGGAGCGCAGACGCCGCGGCGATGATCAGCAAACTGCCCGGCGCGGCAATCGTGCGCAACGGCGCGCAAACCGGAATCGTTCAACTCCGCGGTTTGTCCGGGGATCGCGTGGGCGTCCGTGTGGACGGGATGACGATCACTCCGGCCTGCCCGAATCACATGGATCCGCCGCTGCATTACGCTTCAGGCGGGGCAGGGGATTTGGTGGAAATGTTTGCCGGTATTTCGCCGGTGAGTGCGGGAGGCGATCAAATCGGTGGCTCGCTGAGTATTTCGCGGGTGGCCCCGGTGTTTGCGGATGCGGATGCTTCCTTGTTTCTGGGTGAGCTCGGAGCATCGTTTCTGGGAAGCCAGGATACGGCGATGCTCAACGCGGATCTGCGATACGCGCAGGGAGACGCGGCATTCGCATTCCGTGGCTCTGGTGCCACTGCCGACGACCTGCGGTTTCCCGGCGGGATAGTTAGAGACAGTGGTTACGAAACAACGCATCACGATCTAACTGCTTCATGGCGCACGGCTGGCGGCTACATCTCGCTGGACGTCGGGTTTTCCGCCACCCGCGATGCCGGAACACCCGCGTTGCCGATGGACATGATCACCGACGACGCGAGGAAATTCGGCCTCAGCCAGCAGGAGAAATTCGCTTGGGGTACGCTGGAAAGCAGGATCTATGTGCACGACATCGATCACCTGATGGACAATTTCTCTCAACGTCCCGCGCCGATGGGTCCGATGGGCATGGCGATGGAGTCTCCGTCATCGAGCCGTGATTATGGCTGGCGCAGTGACGTGTTGTTGCCCTACGGAGAAAACAAACTGCGATTGGGGATTGATCTGCACCGCAATGAGTTTGAGGCGGAGCAAATCGCACGGTCCGGAATGTTTGCGGGAAAAATGCGTGATACATTCCATGACAACCGTCGCGGTCGGTCCGGAGCCTATGTCGATTGGGAGCAGGAATTGTCGTCAAAATGGACCACCCGCATTGGTCTACGCGGTGATGTGGTTTCCAGCGATGCGGAAGAAGTTCGCAATGAAATCATGCCGATGGGAATGATCCTTGCTGATCAGATCGCGTTTAACTCCGCCGACCGCACATACACGGATGTTTTGCCCTCTGCGACGGCCGCATTGCAATTTGCCCCGGATGCAAACACCGGAATCGAATTGGCGGTGGCGTTTAAAAGCCGCGCACCTTCATTGGTTGAGCGCTATCTCTGGACGCCGCTCAATGCCAGCGCCGGTCTCGCCGATGGACGGACGTATTTAGGAAACTTGGATCTCAATCCTGAGACAGCTTTCGAGATTGCGCTGGGCCTGGAAAAAACGGGCGACGAATGGTTTGCAAAACTGACGCCATTTTATCAGAGCGTTTCCGATTACATACAGGGCATGCCGCTTGCGCGCCTCGATTCTGGTGGTAAGCCAGTCCTTCAATACCATAACATCAAGCGCGCCGCACTCTACGGTTTTGAGTTGGCGGGGGCTTACGATATCACTCGGGAGTTCTCGATCGATGCTTCTGCGAGTTATGTTCGCGGTCGCAACGAGGATCTCGACGGCGATCTTTATCGAATCGCGCCGCTGCGCGGAATTGTCGATTTGGCATATCACAAAGATGATTGGGAAGCCCACCTTGAATGTGTCTGGGCGGATTCCCAGAACCGCGTTTCGGAAATGCAGAATGAGGAAAGCAGCCCCGGCTACGGATTGTTCAATCTTCGCCTCGCGAAAGTTTTTGCGAAATCCGTGCGAGTGGAGGTCGGCGTGGAAAACCTGCTGGATAAACGTTATGCCGATCACCTTGGGGGAGTGAATCGCGTTGCGGAGAGTGATCTCAGCGTCGGCGAGCGGATTCCCGGGGCAGGGCGCTTCGCATATAGCTCGGTATCTTGGGAGTTTTGAGCGGGTCACGGAGGGGCGATGCATGATCGCCCTGACCATGGGGGGACAATGGGAAGAGGTTCGCTCAATTCATTGGCTTTCCATGGGCATCGGCGGACACGTTGCGCCGCTCAGGAGCGATGCGGCTTTTTTGATTGCGGTTCTTTGCGACCACTGGTCACATGTAACTTGTTCAGTATCACTTTATGACTTTGGTTCCCGTTATCTGGTCCATGATCGCGTCGGCTTGCATCACGTTGGAGGCGGTGTATTTGCTGGGTAAATTTCGGAGGCATGACAAGCAAGTGGAGGAGTTGCGCAAGACCGTGCTTGCTTCTCTTTCGCACCACATTGCGATTTTGGATCGAAATGGAATGATCATAGCCGTGAACCAAGCATGGGAGGATTTCGCCCAAGCAAATGGCGTCGCAGCTTCGGCGGTCGGCGTGGGTTGCCGTTATCTCGATGTTTGTCGGCACGCGGCATCTACCGGGGAATCGACGGCGCGGATCGTGTTTGATGGTGTCCGGTCTGTGCTTGAGGGATCGAGCGAGTTTTTTGAGATGGATTACCCATGTCATTCGTCGCAGGAATCCAATTGGTTTCTGATGCGTGTGGTGCCCTTGAAAACTTCTGCCGGTGGAGCGGTGGTGTCTCACGACAATATCACGCGCCTCAGGAGGGCGGAACAGGAAGCGGAGGGACTGCGTCGCGGGTTGGAGCACTCCGGTCGGATCGCTTTGTTGGGAGAAATTTCAGGTTCCCTAGCGCACGAGTTAAACCAGCCGTTGGAGGCGATCCTTGCCAACGCCCAAGCGGCTCGCCGCTGGCTGGGCGGTCCACAGCCGGATCTTGAAGAAATCCGACTCATTATCGAGGACATCATTCGAGATGACAAACGCGCGGGCGAGATCATCCACAGCGTGCGCGCGCTGGCCAAAAAAGACGTTCCCAAGCACCAGTTGATGAATGTGAACCGAATGGTCCGCGAAACCGCTTCATTGCTGAGCAGCGAACTGCATGCGGCCGATGTGCCGCTGGTTATGGAACTTGATCCGGAATTGCCCATGCTGGAGGCTGGCCCGGTCGAATTGCAACAGCTGCTGCTGAACTTGATGCTCAACGGACTGCAGGCCCAACATGCGATCCAGCGATCGTGCCGTGGCATGACGGTTTCGACCCGAGATGCAGGTGACCGTGTAATCATGGCCGTCCGCGATTACGGCCCAGGGGTTTCCCCGGATATCGCGGGGCACATGTTCGATGCGTTTTTCACCACCAAGTCAAGCGGTCTGGGTTTGGGCCTTGCTCTCTGCCGCCATATTGCGGAAAGTCATAACGGTGAGTTGTCGGCGCAGAACCATCCCGAAGGCGGTGCGATTTTTTCCCTCTCGCTGCCGATCAAGGAGCACCAATGATGATGAAAGCCAACGCGATGATTTTTCTGGTGGATGACGATGCGTCGGTGCGCAAGGGGTTGGCGCGGTTGATGAGTTCTGCGGGTTATGCGTGCGAATCCTTCGAGTCCGCTGAGTCCTTCCTACAGCGCGAACGCCATGCCGGTCCGGCTTGTCTGGTGCTGGATATGCAGATGCCGCAAGTCACCGGCATTGAGTTGCAGGAAAGATTGGAACGGCTCGGTTGCCATCTCCCCGTTATCTTTCTCACCGGCCACGGCACGATCCCCCAAACCGTGCAGGCGTTGAAGCAAGGCGCTCTGAATTTTTTCAGCAAGCCGGTGGATGATGAGGTGTTGCTCGAGTCCATCAAGGAAGCGCTGGCATGCAGCGAACAGTGGTTGGCGGCCGCTCAGGCTAAGGCGGCCGTTCTTCAGCGCATCAAATTGCTCACGGCCCGGGAATTTGAAGTGATGCAGCTTGTCATCACCGGTGTCCTCAACAAGCAGATCGCCGCTCACCTCGGGATCTCGTTGCGAACCGTCAAGACCCATCGCGGGCAGGTCATGGCGAAGATGAGCATTCCCTCGGTGGCAGAGCTCGTTCGTCATTGCGAAACCGCAGGTATTAAGCCATTGGCGGTCCTCTGAGTGCCATGAGGGAATGTTTTTCTTATAAACTTGCACCTAGGTCCCATATACCACAGTTCGGTTCACTGGTATATCAACTACATCCCCCCGCATGTCACGCCCCCCTTCACCATCCGCACAGCCAACGATCATGATTCGGTTTGTCCGACTCTGTTGCGCTTGCTGTGGATGGTGAGTGGCTTGCCCCCCCCCTGTAGTGAGTGCCTCTTGCCATGAGTGCCCATAGCTATAAGTGGGCCAAGAAATTCTGAGGTTGGGTTGTCGGTTCCTCTGACTTGAAAAACCTCAGATTTTATCCTGTATTGCGTGATCGTGTGTATGGTTGGAGTTTATTCTACTTGATTGAGTATTAAGGCAAGGCCGTGGCGGATGGAAGTTGGACCGTCAGTGAGTCTACGGCTCCGGCAGATCTTTGGCGCAGTGCCATGGTTTTTTTGTGCAAGCCGTCATCATCGGCCGCTTTAGGCCATGGTGCATGGCAGGGCATGGGATCCGGGTCGCCATCGTCGGCCTTGTGCTGTGGCGTAAGAAAATGCGCGGCAACGCGGCATGGGCGATGAAGATTACGGGTGCTTTCGCCGCGATGACGGTGATGGGAATCGCAGCGATGCAAGTATTCGGTCCTCTGCCGGTGCCCCATCAACTCAGTGATGTCGGCGGCGGGCCGGAATCACAAGCGCTCGGTATTCACTCCCGCAGAGGGGGACGGTAAGCTGAATTCGACGATGGTCGGAGAATCTACAGCGTTGCGACGCTGCCGCATCTTGGTCGGCCAGAGGCCAAGCATGTGATGGTCGAGTATTTCGACTATCAATGCACATCATGCCGCATGATGCGTGAAAATCTATTAGAATTGCTTGAAAAGCATCCGGCGAATATTTACGTGATTTTACTATCGGGCCCTCTCGACCACGTTTTGCTATCCGGTAAGGCGGACTTTATACGCGTGATGGAGCAAGAGTTCGGGTTGCAATCTAACCTATAGTTTTGCGGTTATGCCGGATTTCTAGTAGGAGAAGCGTGATTGTCACCGAGAGCGGTCCGATGATCAGGCCGGATGAGCCGAAGATGATCAGGCCGCCTACCAATGAGATGAATGCAAGAGCGGTGTGTTGTTTTAGCCGGTTTCCGACTAGGATCGGATAGATAACATTGTCGATTCCGGCGACCACGATGCCACCCCATGCGGTGAGGATCAGAGCTTTCCCCCATTGCCCTTGTGAGGCGAGCCAGAGAGCAGCAGGAATCCAGATGATGAATGCGCCCAGCACGGGAATGATAGCCAGCAAACCCATGATGATTCCCCATAGCAAGGGGGAGGGTAGTCCGAGAATCCAGAACATCAGTCCGCCGAGCAGGCCTTGTAGCGCGGCCATGGCCAGCGTGCCATAAACCGTGGCGTGAATCGTATCGACAACACGTGCGAACAACCGGTCGATCTGACCTGGAGGCAGGAACGAG
>CAYRLT010000034.1:0-10069 GCA_964425095.1 uncultured Luteolibacter sp. | reverse complement strand
AGCGGTTGGCGACCCTCCGAAAGTGGAATACATCCACTTGGAAGCCCTGCTGGTCAAAAAGCAGGAGGGTTGGAAAATCTTGATGGAATATCAGAAAGGTCCAGCCAACGAAGCTGAATGGCAGGCGCTTGAGCGACCTGCGGATTCCGAATGACGCTTGTGTCCTCACAATTTGCTGGCCGATTCGAGGCGCTTCTGTTATCAGAATATCCCTCAATTAACACTAAATCATCATGTTTAAAGAATTCAAAGAGTTTGCGTTGAAAGGAAATTTGGTTGATCTGGCGGTGGCATTTGTGATGGGAGCCGCATTTTCCAAGCTGTCTGGTTCATTCATCGAGGATCTTGTGATGCCATTGGTTGGCCGAGTCGTGGGCGGGGCGGATTTCAGCAATCTGTTCATTGGCTTGTCCGATTCCGTTACTGCGACCAGCTTGGTTGAAGCGAAAAAGCAGGGTGCTGTTTTCGCATATGGGAATTTTATCACAATAGCTCTCAATTTCGTCATCGTCGCGTTTGTGATGTTTCTGGTGATCAAGTCGATTAACAAGGCCAAGGCGTTTGCCGAAAAACCTGCCGCTCCAGCACCACCGCCGGAACCCAGTGCGGAGGAAAAATTGTTGGTCGAGATCCGAGATTTGCTCAAAGAAAAGCGCTGAACAAAGCACATTCGTCACTCTTGCGGTTCGTTCAATTTTCATTTTGACGCTTCCAAAAGTTTTTGAACTCGTCACTTCCAGTTGCCACTGCTAGTTTTTCTCTGGAAAATAATTCTCTATTGTGTCAAACTTGGCACGGCCGGTGCTTTTATTTCATCACCCATCATTAATCCACCCAACCATGAAAAAAATCGAAGCGATCATCAAACCATTCAAGCTTGAAGAAGTCAAGGAGGCCCTCGCCGAGGTGGGTGTGCAAGGAATGACAGTCACGGAAGTCAAAGGTTTTGGCCGTCAAAAAGGTCACACTGAAATCTACCGTGGTTCCGAATACACCGTTGATTTCCTGCCCAAAGTGAAAATCGAGATTGTTGTGGATGACGCCCAAGCGGAAAACGTCGCCAGCGTGATCGTCAAGAGCGCCAACACGGGCAAAATTGGTGATGGCAAGGTGTTCATTTCCACCGTTGAGCAAGCGATCCGCATTCGCACCGGTGAGACGGGTTCTTCCGCTGTGGCGGTGAACTGATCGGCTTCTGCTGAAAATTTCAAATGGCCAGAAACTTCCCCACGGAAGTTCCTGGCTATTTTTTTTATGATTATTGATACCGGCACGGAGAGCCGATATCCGACGGAGCGCCGACATTTTCTCGGCTGTTGGTAGGGGGACATTCTGTCACCCGTCTTCCGCGAAGCGACTCGCCGGACAGTATGTCCGTCATCCACTAGCGCGCAGAATGCACGCGCTCCGACAACCCGAATCCTTAAGGTATTGGGTTGAAGCCAGCGCTCCATTCTGTAGTCTGCATTACTCTGCTTTCACGCACTAGCAAAGCGAGGGTTCTGTGCTAAAAAGGCAATTAACCCCATTTGGCTCCGTGCGGAGACGCCCGGGCCACTGTGGCGTGGGCTTTATGATTTCTTAGGCTTAGCGGCGGGAGCGTTTCCAATCGGAATAAGCGGCACCGAGGCGGTCGGCGACATCGCTGGGAGTGAGAGATTCTTCCGAAATTTCCGGATGGTTGAGAGCGATCTCGGCCGCACGTCCGCAAAGCCAAGCGGCGAGGGCAGCGGCTTCGAGCGGGGGATTTCCTAGCGCAAGTCGGGCGCCGATGACTCCGGCAAGCAGATCGCCCTGACCGCCGGTGGCCATACCGGGAGAGCCGGTGGAATTGCACCAGAGAGGGTGGCCGGCGCGAGTGACGAGCGTCCGGCAACCTTTGAGCAAGAGAGTGCAAGGGGTTTGATCGGCAAATGCCCTTGCAGCGGCTTCGCGTGGCAGGGCGGCGAGCTCAGGCGCGAGGCGCTTGAATTCGCCGGGGTGTGGGGTGAGTATATGTTGGCTGGTTAAAACATCGCGACGGCCGGACTTGGCGATAAGGTTCAAGGCATCCGCGTCGATGACAGTGGGAATTTTGGCGTTTGCAATCCAATCGATCAGCGCCTCGCCAAGGGTCGTATTCAAGTCGCCGATGCCACAGCCGACGACTTGGGCGTCGGCGGCAAGATTTTGCAATTCCCCGACTGATGAAAATCCGCGGACGATGATTTCGGGCGAGCATTTTGCGGCGATGGCGGCAGCGCTTGGATTGGGGACGTGGAGGGTGATAAGGCCAGCGCCGCCGCGCAATGCGCCAAGCGCCGCAAGGACGGCTGCGCCGGTGTATTGGGGAGAACCGGCGATGATGGCCACTCGGCCCGCCATGCCTTTGTGAAAATCGAAGGGGCGGGGTTGCTTGGCAAAATCCATGGTCTGAGGAGAAATCAGTTCCATGTCCGATAAATTTTTAGAAATCAGGGGCTCCACTGGAACCAGAGCAAGGGAGCCCGTGGCATGAGCGGCATAAGCGGTGAGTAAACCACGTTTCGCGTTGGCGATCATGAAGGTGGCATCGGCAGTGACGGTGCCGGGAAAAATTTCCCCGGAATCGGCGTCAATGCCCGACGGTAGGTCGATGGCGGCGATGCGTGCGCCCGCGTGGTTGCGGAGCCACGTCATTTCCTCGGCGAGCGCGAGCAGTGGCTTCCGGAGCACTCCTTGGGAACCGGTGCCGAGAAGGCCGTCCAGCAGCAGCAAAGGGCCTTCGAAATCCCGCCATGCCGGGGGCTGGGTGAGGGGGGCGCTCAGCCCGATTTGCTGCCATTTCCGATAGGTCAACGGGGCGTATTCCTCGATTGGAAATGCGGTTCTCACAGCGATATTCCATGAAAAATGATCACGGAGGATTTTCAGCGCGACGATTGTATCCCCGGCATTGTGGCCTTTTCCCAGATAGCCGACCACTCTGCCGGGATGGGGGAAAAACCGACCGATGGCGCGTCCCAATCGTTCGCCAGCCAAGTCGAGAAGGAGTTCTTCGGTCCAACCCCTGGTAATGGCGATTGCCTCTGCGTCAAGCATGCCGGAAATCGTCACTGAGGCCATGGCGACAATCTAGCGCGGAGATCGGCCGATTGCAGTCTGAAAAATCAACCGGCGCGGCGATAGCGTTGGATCCCCTCGGCGATTCCACGGGCAATGGATTCGCGGAAGTAGGCGGATTTCATGCGATTGCGTTCCTTCTCATTGCTGACAAACCCGCCTTCCACGAGAATTGACGGCAATTTGCAATTCCGCAGGACGTAGAAGCGGGCAAATTTGGCGCTGCGATCTACGGTGCGAGTCTGGCGGATTAAGCTGCTTTGGACGAATTGGGCCAGGCGTTGACCCTCGCTATTGTAGTAAAATGTTTCCAGTCCGCTAACATGCTCTTTCCAAGTGTAGTTGTAGTGAATACTGACAAAAATAGCGTTTTTGTAGCGATTGGCGGCGCTCGCCCGTTGCGGTAGCGAAATAAAATAATCGCTGCGGCGAGTCATCACCGTTTGGTAGCCCATGCTTTTGAGCGATGCTTCGAGGCGTGTCGCAGTATCGAGCGCAAGGTGTTTTTCATAGACTTGGCCCCACTGCCCGCCTTTGTCATGACCTCCATGACCGGGGTCGATCACCACCGTCCGGAAATTTGCGGCACCTGCATTGGAACCCAATCCGCACAGAGCTGCCAAGATGAGAAGTCGGAGGATTGATTTCATAAAAAGGTAAGATGATAGAAACTGTAAGGAAAACTTGATTATTTTTTTTAAAACGTAAAGACAATTCCACTGAAAATTAGGGGATGTCTTGAAAGATTCATTATGGATTGATCTTGGGTCGGTCGGAAGCCTTGTGGATTTTAGCTTTTTGCTCAGCAGCGGCCACCGGATCGTAGGGTATGCTGTTGGTGACTTGCACCGAGCCGTCGGCGAGGACTAGCAATTGAGGATCACCCACTGGGCCGCGCTGGTGGATTTGGCGGTTCAGGACTTTAGCATCCGTATTGATGGCATAGTGCACCCACATGACCGGCGTGGCTAGGAACATCACGTGCATGCGTTGCTGGCGATCTACGGTGACGACTGGTTTGCGGAGCATTAAGACATCTCCAAGCGGGAAGGTGCGGACGAGTTGGCCGGTCTTGCCATCGACGACTTGTGCATAGATTTGGGGTTTTGAGTCTCCGGAGAAATTAAAGATCCGGTATTCCCGGCTTTGATTGGAGTTGCCGGAGATTCCGACTTTTTGTGACCAATAGAGGCTGCCCTGACTCTGATTGAAGAAAGCTCGATTCGTTGAGGTGCCCTCGGCCTGGTGATCCGGTAAACGAATCGCTGCGGAAACGGTGAAATTGCCCGATTGGTTGAGTTGGAAATGTTGTGAAAGATCGACTTCGCGTGCCATCGTCTGGCCGACACCGATCTTGATGGGGCCGAAAAGCGCTTGGCCCCTGGTATTGATCGGGGTGCCATCGGCGGTTTTCACGCTGAAATTCAGCCATTGGAAGCGACCGTCGCTTTGTAAAATTAATTCCCTGCCTGCGTGGTTGGTGACCGTTACGACGGCAAGCACGGATTCTCCTGTCAGGTGCTGTTTTTTTTCAATTTTCAGTGAACTGGAGAGTTGTGCCTGTGCGGGAGCAGCGCATAGCAGGATGGCGAAGATGGATTTTAAACTCTGCTGAATCATTTGTTGAAGCGAATAGAGCATTCATATGAGGAACGTCAATCTAATGTCGGATGGTCATCTCGAAAACCAAGGTGGGATCAGCGATTTCGTAGCGGAAATTTTGATATTCCGGCTTTGCGGCGTCGGGGAACGCGCTAGGATCACGGTCATGATTGAGACCGAGACGTTGAAACTGCCTGCTCATTTTGAGGTGGAGCCGGAGTTGCGGGAGCAGTTGAGCGGACGCCCCGGGCATCAACGATGCGTGGAGGGAGCGGGGGAGTTGTTGTTGATCGTCCATGATGTCCCACGTCCAAGGATTCCGGAGCGGGACGCCTTGTTTTTCTGGAAACGCCACGACGGTGTGTGGATGCAGGCTTCCGGGCCGGGATTGACCGCGCTGGGGGATTTGTTGGATCGCTATGCGAAGGCGATCGACGGGCATGAGGAAGTGATCGACGAAGCGGATACAGCTGCTGAAATTTTCAGGATTCTGAGGCATTCAGGGCCCTTGACGCGATCGAGTCGCAATTTGGTGGTGGCCTTGGAGCAGGTGCTGTTGATCGATCCCGACGACCGGCAAATTCGGAGTTTTCGTGACCGGGCGCGGGAAATTGAGCGTGCGGCGGATTTGCTCAACACCGATGGACGGGTGGCGCTGGAGTTCTGGCGGGCGGAGCGGGCGGAGGAGCAGGCACTTTCGGGAGCCCGCTTGAACCGGATCGCGTTCCGCCTGAATTTGTTGGCTGGTTTTTTCCTTCCACTGGTGGCCTTGGGTGGAATCTTCGGAATGAACGTGGATCTCCCGGATTTTGTAAAATCGATGTTCTGGGTAATCCTCCTCTGCGGACTGTGCGTGGGAGGCGTCTTGCTGTGGATGGTCGGCCACCAGACCGGCAAACACTCGGATTTCGAGGATGAGCTGGGCGACGAGTAAGTAGGCGTCAGGGAATCGAGGGCACCTTCGTCGAGGTGTCCGTATCCGCGCCATAGTCCACGCCCTCAAGGCCGAAACCGAAGAGGCGCAGGAAACTGGATTGATAACCGTCGAGGTCGGCGAGTTCGGTGAGATTTTCAGTGGTGACCTTATGCCAGTTTGCGATGACAGGTTGCTGGACGGAGGGTTCCATTTCCCAATCGTCGAGGCGGATGCGTCCAGCTTCGTCGGGTTGCGGATTGAAGATGCGATCGCGGAACAGGCGGTCCATTTGCTCGATACAATCTTCGTGGGTGCCTTGCTCTTTCATGACTTTGTAGAGCAGGGAAATGTAGAGTGGGACGACCGGAATGGCGGAGCTGGCTTGGGTGACGAGCGCTTTGTTGACTGAAACCCAGGCCTTTCCTGCGAGCGGGGAGAGTTTTTCATCGAGTGCGCGCTGGACGCGTTCGAGATCTTCTTTGGCCTTGCCGATGGTGCCGTTTTTGTAAATCGGCCATGTGAGATCCGGTCCGATGTAGGAGTAGGCAAACGTTTTTGCGCCGGGAGCCAGGAGGTTTTCGGCAAGCAAGGCGTCGATCCACATTTCCCAATCCTCGCCGCCCATGACGGCGATGGTTTGGGCCACGTCGTCTCCCTCGGCGGGCGGGATGGTGACTTCATCGACAACGCCGGTGGTGGTGTTGAGATTTTTGTTGGTGTAGCTCTGGCCGATCGGTTTGAGCACGGATTTCAGGATTTCGCAGGTTTTCGGATGGACGCGGCGCGGGGAGGCGAGGCTGTAGATGACGCAATCGACTTGTCCGAGGTCGGCTTTGATAGCGGCGATGACTTCGTCCTTCATGGCGTCGGAAAATGCGTCGCCATTGAACGAGCGGGCGTAGAGGCCAGCGGCGGCGGCTTCTTTCTCGAAAGCGGCGGAATTGTACCAGCCAGCAGTGGCGGAGCGCTCGGCATCACCGGATTTTTCAAAGAAAACGCCGATGGTGGAGGCACCTGTGCCGAAGGCGGCGGCGATGCGTGAGGACAGGCCGTAGCCGGTTGAGGAACCGATCACGAGCACCTTCTTCGGGCCGTTTTCGATGGGACCGCGGTTTTTGACGACGGCGATTTGTTCGGCGACGTGCTTGGCGCAGCCATCGGGGTGGGCAGTGGTGCAAATGAATCCACGGATTTTAGGAACGACGATCATGGTTGGGCGGAGGTTATCGGTAGGCGGCGGCGTGGCAAACCTTGTTTTATGGCATCGTCATTTTGGGGTCATTTGGATTTGCACTTTGGAGTTTACGAGGTGGGCTTGGGTAGGCATGTATTACCCGTTCTTCATTCATTCCCGTCATGCTTTGGTATTATTCTAAAAACGCCGCCCAATTGGGTCCTGTTTCCTTGGATGAACTTCGTGCCAAGCTCGCGTCCGGCGAGGTTTTAAGCACCGATATGGTCTGGAGGGAGGGTATGCCGGACTGGCGCCCGGCATCAGCGATGTTTGAGTTGGCGGTTCCGATTGCGAGTCAGCAAGCGCCTCCGGTCGCCGCAGAAGTTGTGAATCCTCCATCTCAGCAACCATTTGCCGCGCAGAATGCGTCGGCGGAAATGCTGATTTCTAACTATTTGTGGCAATCGATCGTGGTAACGATTTTTTGTTGTTGGCCGGTGGGGATTCCAGCGATTGTGTATGCGGCCAAAGTGGATGAATTGAAGGCGCGTGGGGATATCGATGGAGCGATGGAAGCTTCCGCAAGTGCGAAGAGGTGGTGTTGGGTTTCAGTGGCTTCATGGGGTGTGCTGATCGTGTTTTCAGCGATTGTCGCAGTAGCGATGTTCGCGTTCGGTCTGGCGCAATGACGTTTCCCGAATGCGTATAGGACGTTTATTGGCGGTGATTCTTGGGCTTTGCATCGCGTTACTGTTGGCGTTCGCACTCTATTGGCTGGGTCCATCCTCGCCATGGTTTCCGGGATGTTTGTTGCATCGTCTGACAGGATTGCACTGTCCTGGATGCGGGATGACGCGAGCCGTTCATGCCACGCTTCATGGGCATTTGGGTGAGGCGTTTCGTTTCAATCCGGTGGGCATGGTATTGTTACCCGCCGCGCTCACGGGACTCGGATTGGAGTTGCTGGGTTGGGTGCGGGGGAAACCGTTGCCGCTGCAATTTCGTGCCGGCGGGCGTTGGGGGTGGTGGATTGCGGGCGGTTTACTTGTTTTCTGGATTTTGAGGAATATCCCCGCATGGCCATTCACGCTGCTGGCGCCTCTTTGATGCTGAATTAAGGGTCCACGCTTCAAAAATGGGTTCAACAAAACGCAGAGGAGCAAAGGTTGCTGAGAAAAGCGCTGAGATTTTGGGGTTTGAAACTGAATGAGCAGAAGAATCATTCCTATTCCGAAGATGTTACCTTGATTTCTTTCCGCTAAATTCTCCCGCTCTCCGCCACTTCGCGTTTCGATTTTATTAAATCAGGGAATTGCCATATGTTGCCCTGACAAACTGGGTCTTGCCCGGCATCGGTTGAAGCCTTATGAGCAGCCATGCCGTTGTTGCTTGGAGTCAATTTGGATCACGTCGCCACCCTGCGCCAGGCCCGCTATGCGGGAACTCTGGACTCGCCGAATGCGGAGCCTTGCCCGCTTGAGGCTGCCTGGGACGCGCTGGCCGGTGGTGCCGACTCGCTGACGGTTCACGTCCGCGGTGATCGCCGCCACATGCAGGATGCGGATACGTTTCGGATTCGTGCCGAAGTGCCATTGCCTTTGAATTTCGAGATGGGAGTGACTGATGAAATGGTCGGGATCGCTCTGAAGCTCAAGCCTGACTTCGCCTGTCTCGTCCCGGAATCCCGCATGGAAATCACGACCGAAGGCGGACTCGATGTGATGACCGGATTTGATCGAATCCGTGAGGCTGTCGCTCGTTTGCAAGACGCAGGCATCAAGGTCAGCCTGTTCATTGATCCCGATTTGCAACAGATCGATGCGGCCCAAAAAACCGGAGCGAAAATGATCGAGTTGCACACGGGTTGTTTTGCAAATGCGGTGGGGGATGAGTTGGAAGCCGAGCTATCCCGTCTGATCGCCGCCGCCACGGACGCGCATGCTTCTGCTCTCCAGGTCAATGCCGGCCACGGAATCAACTACAGTAACATCGTGCGGATTCGGGGAATTCCTCATCTCGCGGAACTGAATATCGGGCACACGATTGTTTCCCGTGCCATGCGAATCGGTTTGGAGGCCGCCGTTCGTGAAATGAAAACCCTCATGGCTCCCTATTCTCTCTAACCATGCGTGTTTTCGGCATCGGTATCGACGTTGTGGAAGTGGCGCGCATCGCCGCTGCTATTGAGCGGCATGGCGAACCGTTTCTCGCGAAAATCTTCACGAGTTCCGAGCGGGAATATTGTGAGACCCGGAAAATTCCGGCGATGCATTACGCCGCCCGATTCGCCGCCAAAGAAGCGGTTTCCAAAGCGTTGGGCACCGGGATCGGCGCGAATGCCGGGCTGCACGATCTGGAAATCCTCCACGACGCGGCGGGTGCCCCGATACTCCATCTCAGTGGCGCGGCTGCGGTTTTCGCTAACGATCACGGCATCACGGAGATCCAAATCAGTCTCACTCACGCCCGCGAATATGCCGCCGCCAATGCCATCGCGCTTGTGAACATCGAACATTGAACTTACAACCTAAAGCCATGATTCGTCCCCGCCGCAACCGCCGTACGCCAGCGATCCGCTCGATGATCTGCGAGACCAAACTTTCCTCCGCCGATTTCATCCTGCCGATGTTCCTGCATGAGGATCAGGTGGACACGCCGATCAACTCGATGCCCGGGGTTACCCGCTGGTGCTTGGAGAGCCTGGTCCGTGAGGCTGGCGAGGCTCACGCGCTCGGTATTCCCGCGGTCGTGCTTTTTCCCAAAATCGAGGAGTCCCTCAAAACATCTGGTGCCGAGGAGTCTTATCATTCTGATGGGCTCATTCCCCGCGCCATCCGCGCCCTCAAGGAGGCGCATCCGACGCTTTGTGTCATCACCGACATCGCGTTGGATCCCTATAATTCCGATGGCCACGACGGCATCGTCCGTCGCAATTCACGTGGCGAATTGATCATCCTCAACGATGAAACCATCGAGGTCCTCTGCCAGCAGGCCGTCTGCCACGCGCGTGCCGGCGCTGATATCGTCGCGCCATCCGACATGATGGACGGGCGTATCGGGTCGATTCGCCAGGCCCTGGAAGGCGCAGGTCACATCCACACACGGATCATGGCCTACTCGGCCAAATACGCTTCGGGCTTCTATGGCCCCTTCCGGGATGCGGTGGGTTCGGCCAAGAACCTTGGTAAATCCGACAAGAAGACCTATCAGATGGATCCGGCCAACAGCGACGAAGCCCTTCGCGAAGTCGCGCTCGATCTGCAGGAAGGTGCCGACATGGTCATGGTCAAGCCGGG
>CAYRLT010000033.1:0-19015 GCA_964425095.1 uncultured Luteolibacter sp. | reverse complement strand
CTCGTCAGCGCAAGACAGAAACTGAAAAATCAACAAATTCCAAGAACCCGTGCTGAAATCATGGGTTCTCTTCTGGAAAACATGCGAGAATCAGATCTATCCATCATGGATTCAATCCGTCATCCAATGCTTTCGTCCCATCATTTTCTGAGAACAGAAGATTCCTGTGACATAGAAAAGAACAAGGTTTCAATATGGATCAAGGATCTAATGCACACAAGGCAGCGTGAGTTCGCAGAATTGGTCATCATTCCAACAAATCCAAGTGTCGGAGTAATCGAGGTGTCGATGATTTGCGAAGAATTCCCAACCCCGCAAAAGGAAACAATTCGATTCGAAGTGATTGAAAAGAGCCAAGCATCGTCACCGACCGCCCCTACAAAACTCTCCTGAACCACCGCCATCCTCAGATATTCGTAGTCACCAGCTACGGCGAATACCTAACCAAAGAAACCCTCCTCACACCGCCGAATGCCGAACGCGTCTGCTGCCTCCCGCCAAGCGAATCCCAATGAATAGCCCCGAACCATACTTCTTGCACGAATAACCTGCCCTGCGCTTGATTCCACAGCCGACCCCGCCCTAATCATGAATGTCCAACTCGAAGAACTTTATCTCGCTTACCGCAAAGCCAAAAAGGAAGCATTTGGCGATACGAATTGCGCTCATGGCCTGAAGTTCGACTTCTATGAGCGCAATCTCTCGACCAACCTTTCTCGCCTGCGGACTCAACTCAATCGCGCAACACCGACTTGGCAGAACGACATCGACTTTCTCGGCACCGCAACCTGCATTCCGAAATCTGTGGAATCGCCCGCAGCAGGCAATGAAAAACCTCCGATTCACTTTCAATCGAGTGATCCCTTGGAGCAATGGAATAGCCAGTGGAAGAGTGGCAAACGAGCAAAGGCTGACTTTCGTCCCGTTATCAATGCAACTGTCGATTTCCTGATCGTTTCGGCATTGTGGGTCCTTGAAGTTGGCCATCTCTACGACAAGAAACTCGATACTCGCTACGCCGTCGGCAATCGCTTGAAACGCTGGCGTCCCGATCCCGATGATTCTCCAGGAACCCCAGGTGAACTGAACACGCTCTCCCCTGACCTGTTCCAACCCTACTTCAGCGCCTATGGAAAGTGGCGTACCGCCGGCCTGCGCGCCATGCGACGGGAGATCGAACAAGATCATCGTATCGTTGCTGTGACAATGGATTTGAAGCGATTCTACCACCAAATTGATGCTCAATTTTTACTCAGCTCAGCCTACCTGAAGGAGATAGAATTGAGCCTGGATCGCACCCAGCGGGTATTCACAGGCCAGTTGATCCAAGCATTTTCGACATGGAATCAGCACGCCGATGGCGAATTCAAATATGGAAGCCGAGGGCTTCCAGTTGGCCTTCCGGCATCTGGTCTAATAGCCAACGTGCTTCTTCACAAGTTTGACCAACGCGTGGTGGAGAAACTATCACCAAGCTATTATGCCCGATACGTCGACGACGTATTCCTAGTCGTGCGCCATACAAAGCCCTTCAAGGACGGAAACGAGTTTCTTAGTTGGCTCGATGAACGGCTTGGATCAGTGGTGACAGCCATCATCCCCGAAGAGACGGACGAGAACAACGATGGTCCGGCGCTCAGGGTGAATCTGCCCTATGCCGATGGCTCCGAACTGCTCTTTGTCGGTAAGAAGCAGAAGATATTTCAGCTTGAAGGAGCGCATAGCCTCGATCTGATCGGCCCCATAGAAGAACAAATCCGCCTACAAACGAGCGAACATCGTGATCTTCCTGAATTGCCGGACACCGAAGGAAAAATGGCGCACCGCGCCTTGCTGGTGACGCCGGACGCGACCCTGAACGCGGATGCACTCCGTAAAGCAGACGCAGTATCCATCCGCCGTTCTGGATTCGCGATGCTACTGGGCGACGTGGAGGCCCACGTTCGAGATCTCGATCCCACATCCTGGAGAACCCTCCGTCATGAGTTCTATGGATTGGCTCATCGCCATCTGCTCACGCCAAACGCCTATTTTGATTATTGGAAATACTATCCTCGAATTGTCGGAATCATGGTCGCATGTGGCGACTGGGAACAAGCCAATCGATTTGTCCGCGGGTTTCGTATCCTTCTGAAATGTCTACAAAGGACCTGTCGGAGCGACAAGAACCAGTTTCAACGCTGTTTAACGGAATCCGGTGAAAATTTGGCCGAGCGCATGGTCGAGGCGGTCCTTCAGTCTGTTCAAGCGGGCGGTGCTCAATCTCGACGACTGTTGGGCGTGATCAGGGAGGTGCTGCACGTTTCTTGCGGAGGCCCCAAAACGAATCAGGGGATCACAACAGCAAGAAACCGCCTGCTCCGCCTCGACTGGGCACGGACCTCGTATGCCGCGCACTGGCTTGATGCCACAGAAAACGAGGAGACACCGGCAAAGCCAAGGAATCCCGCGATTCGAGATGTTCTGCATTTTGAAGCGATCACCAGTTTCAGGAACGCTGCCGGATTGGCAATACCCCACTGGCCCGCTCTTTCGTTCCCGACGCGCCCAATCCCTTTCAGAGAAATCACATCCCGAGCCCCATCATTACTTACGAATGGAAGTCAACTCAGCATCGTGGTCCAAGGACTACGTGGAACGTGGATGCCTGAAGAGACAGACCTGACGCTTACCGAGACGGCAGTAAATGGCCCACATGAGATGCGGGTTACCAATGTCACAAACTGGAAGCCCAAGGTAGCTATAACAAGTATCGAGGTTAGTGATTTAGAATGGGCTTCAGCCGCAGCTGGAACTCCAGTTCTCACTTTGGAAAGGTATCGGAAGTTGAATGCCATTCTCGACGATGTCGTTGAAGGGCATCCACGCCCTGCATACGTCATTCTCCCTGAACTTTGTCTTCCGCAGCGATGGGCAATGAGTATGGTTGGAAGGCTGGTGAATCGAGGGGTATCGGTGATTGCAGGGTTAGAGTACCGGCAAGACACCAGGAATCCTGATCACCTTCACAACGAAGTGCTTGTGGCCTTGCGAACGGTCTTCCCCGGATATTCCACTGGATTATTCCTTCTCCAACCAAAGCGCCAGCCTGCGTGGCAAGAACGGGCGCTCTTGGCCGACCACCATGGAAAGGCACTTGCCCCCCCAAGAACAGGAAGCCTTTACCACCCGGTTTACCGCCATCAAGGATTCTGCTTTGGAGTCCTAATTTGCAGTGAGCTGACCGACATCCAGAACCGCCAACGATTTCAGGGTAAGGTGGATGCTCTGTTTATTCCTGAGTGGAACCGGGACATCGAATCATTCTCAGCACTTGTTGAATCCGCCGCACTCGACGTCCACGCCTACGTAGCACAGGCCAACAACCGGCGCTATGGTGACAGTCGAATGCGCGCACCGATGAAAGCCCATTATTTGCGCGACCTGATTCGAGTCAAGGGCGGCTTGAACGACTACTTCGTAGTTGGTGAAATTGATTACATGCGCTTGCGCCGCTTCCAATCGCACGTCGTGCCACCGACCGGTGAAGATGAAATTTTCAAGCCGTTTCCGATAGGTTTTCCAAGTCGACTTTCGACAAATCGCAGAACGATCCCGAGATAAATCTAAATACGCTCCTTATTATGACCATGACCAAAACAACCGTAAAACCACCTGTCTGGAAGATGGTCAAAGAAGCCGTCGAAGCACTCGGCGGCACGACCACCAACATCGCCGTGCGCGATTGGATCCTGAAGAAGTATCCCGGCACGAATCCGACGACCATCGGCTGCAACATCATCGCGGTTACCGTCAACCACGACTCCCGCATTCATTACTCTGACAACCAGAAGCCACGGAAGGCAGACACGCCGCACGATTTTCTCTTCCGTCCAACACCGGGAACCATCGAATGGTATGATCCAACGCTGCACGGAATGTGGGAAATCGCCGAGTTGGAGGACGGCAAAATTGTGGTCAGGGAAATCACGAAGGAAATCGACCCCATTGATCCGGATGAACCCGGCAAGTCCTTCGCCGCAGAACACCACCTCCGCGACTTCCTCGCCAAGAACCTCCACGTCATCGAAGACGGCTTGCAGCTCTACGTCGATGAAGCCGGGACCGTGGGCGTGGAATACAAGACCCCTATGGGAAGGATGGATCTCCTAACTGTGGACAAAAAGGGCGGCTTGCTAATCATCGAACTCAAAGTCGAGCGCGGTCCGGATGAAGTCTGCGGCCAGATCATGCGCTATTACGGATGGGTAAAGCGCCACGTCGCTAACGGGAAATCAGTTCGCGGCCTGATTATCGCCCAGCACATTTCCGAACGCATCCGCTACGCCCTGGCCGACGTCCCCGGCGTCACGGCGCGCGAATACAAGCTACACATCACGTTAGCAGACGTTCCCCACGTCGATGAAGCAAAAACCAGGCCCTGATGCCTTCCGCTGATTAGATCCCCTGATAACTCAAACCTATGAACCACGGCTCCCACTGGCATGCAATCTTTGATGACGACGAATCCATAATGGAGTGGATTCGACAGATGCTGGCCAAAGGACACTTGGGCCAGCTCCAGCCCGCAGATGAACCGGGGCAAGCCCGGTTTCGTTATCTACTCGGACCTGATCAGCCGCTGACCGGCACAGGCATCATCCACTTCGGCGAGGAGTCCAACGAATTTGTCTGTGGCTTTCCGACTTTGTTGGATTTTGCCGAAAATGAATTAGAAACGTTTTCCACCGAACCCATCGAAGATGAGGATTATGGCGAACTTGAGGGACTTGTCACCGCGATTACTCATGACGGAAATGAGATCACTTTCTGTTGTCCGACGTGGCTGGCCGTGAGGGCAAACATGGAAGCTGGCGGACGCTTCAAGTTCGGCTTGGGCGCGCTCGCCTACACGCTGGAGCGAGCGGCCACGGAAATCGTCCTTACGGAGGGGTCCTTGTTCGAGATGGAGAAGAGACGACGCATGGACGAAGACCCGGACTTCGATCCTAACACTTTCACCTCGGTTTTGGTTGGCACCGGCGAGTTGCGCATGCTCTTCAAGCGCGAAGAGGGTGACATCGAATTCCAGTCGGTGATCGAGGAGATTACGCCGTTTTCCTCGCTCGGCACGTCAGGATTCATTCTGCTGCTCAACCTGGCCGGCGGGGACCGCGACCGGATCGCCGTCAAACTCTACGCCACGGCCAGGGTATTGGGAGATTACATTCCGACGGTGGGTGACTCCGTCATGGGCGTGGCATGGCTGCAAGGAGTGCCGCTGGAACCTGTGGAAGCGGCAGAATCCTGGTTGGATTCGGCGGAAGCCGCTCAAGGATCCGGCAATCATGGGATGATGGAGATGATTTCATTCTGTTTTGAAAATCCGCAACTGCCGTTGGCGCTTCAGGCGGTGGGTGGAGCATTGGTGGGGGCCGGTTGGACTATCGACTACGCCAATGATCAACTCTTCCAGAGTTGGGGGCCTGCATTCAGTGCCAAACGCCGCGATGAAACGTTCTGTTTCTTCATCCGCACCATGATCGCAGGATTTTGTGAGGCCGGACCGTTCGGCGCGGATCGCGAGCGATGCGAGGCGCAGGGCGCTGAGCATGGCATCCGCTGTGTTTGGGTGACCGTCACGCTGAATCCGTCGGGCAGGAACTTCAGGGTGTCGGCGGACGGGTTGGATGAATTTGACGGCGAATTGCGCGTGCCGCTCGAACTCGCGCGACCTGAGGAATTCCGCGTGGTCAAGATCGGCGAACCCGCCGATCCGGAACCTGTGCTGGACGAAGCACGCGCCGCCGCCGTGTTCGCGGACTGCATGGGCCGAAGCGATCTTCGCGAACTCTCGAAAATACTGGTCGAGGACTTTCGTTACACAAGCGTAACATTGAATCTCGAAATTCTGGGACGTCATCAATTCCTCAGCTACCTCGGTGGAAAACTCGATGCGTGGAACACAAGTGGGGCAGTTTTCGAGAACAAATGTGGCACAGTGCCACTGGATGGTAGAAGCAGACCTTGTGTGGTCACGTTTGATGATCAGGGCAAGCTCGTCGGCTGCACTGTCTTCACCGGCAGGAAGGGGCACATCGAATCGATGCAAAACCTCTCGGTGGATCAACGGTCTGCGGCACAGGTTTCATGAGCATCCCGCCGCCGCTACAACCATCACCGCCACACCGCCAATGAACCCACTCGAACGCTCGCTGATTGAAAAAGCCGGTTACGCCAATGGCTGGGAAAACGTGCGCGAAAGCACGCCGGAGCGCGTGGTCATGTTCTCCGCCCGCCACAATGCGGAAGCGGTAGTGTCCTCGGCGGCTGACGACTCCAGCGCATGGCGCGTGGAGTTCCCCCAAGGTCCACCCGTGGCTGAGCTGGCGAGGGCGTTTTTGTTGGTGCCGGGGCCGGCCGGTCCCTTCCAAGCCAGCGGCGAAGCCACACTGGGGCGGTTGCTCCGCCGCGCCGCCGAACTTGCAATGTCGCTGCCCAACCACGCGGCAGACCTCTACGCCGAAGAAATCGCCAAGATCGAGGCCGCGCCTCCCACTACCACCGAGGCCCTTCGCCTGACCAAACAGCGCGTCGGCCAGAATCTTTTCCGACAAGCCCTCATGGAATACTGGGGCGGTGCCTGCGCCGTCACGGGCATTCACCTCCCCGAACTCCTCCGCGCCAGCCACGCCAAGCCGTGGGCCGACTGCGCAAGCGACGCCGAACGCCTCGACGTCTTCAATGGTTTCCTCCTCTCCGCACAGCTAGACGCCCTCTTCGACGCCGGCCTCATCACCTTCGACGAGACCGGCATGCTAGTAACATCGTCCCGCCTCGATCCCTTCCACCGCATGCTCCTCGGCCTAGCCGAGCATACGCCGCTCCACCTCCGCTGGATCAGCCCGGACCACCTGCCCTACCTCGCCTGGCACCGGCAGCACGTTTTCCAATCCTGATCGCCATAAATACCACCGAAATCGTACTGACATGGAACGGTTCCAAATAGGACTGTTCCGCCACCAGCGCGCACGCACCCCGCCAACGCCTACAGCAACCGACGAAAGCCTCATAACCGTCCACACGTTCCTCCCAGAACTCCTTCGCGCCAGCCACGCCAAGCCGTGGTCCGACTGCGCAAGCGACTCTGAGCGCCTCGATGTCTTCAATGGCTTCCTCCTTTCCGCACAGCTACCCGGACAGGTGGACAGGTGTTTGTGCTAATTTGTAGCTGGACATTTTATGAGTGCGTCGGAACGCCGGAGCCCGGAGGCTGCTTGCGGGCTGCATCGTTTGCTGCAATTACCGACTTGCCTGCCGCAAGAGCCATCGCGGCAGGTCCCTTAGGATCTTTCGCAGTGACATTCTGAACAATGTCCCTCAATGCCAATTCCGCTTTCCGGCCGCGGTAAAATTCATTCAACATTGCCTTGATGGGACTCCGCCCAGCCTGCCGGAACCACCGCGCATCTTCTTTTCCCAGCACCTGATCAACGAATCCCCCAAGGGCCATCGTGATCTTCTTTCCAAATTTCTTATCAACCAAGTCGTCAACACAATCCCGGATTGTCTTACGCCACCCCCTGACCTTTACGGCTAACAGAGCCCGCGAACCGAATACCCGCTGCTCCCTTTGGACGGCCCTATCCTCCAATGCCCTAGCATTCGCCAAAATCGGTGCCGCCGTTTGCTCAGCGGTGGCTAAAACATCCTTTTGAATCTCCTCCACGATCTTTTCAACCGATTTCCCTGCCGGCGCCCGATCAGGGAAAAACCTCGAAAACAAACGGCGAACCCCATTAAGCTCGGCTTCCGAAACCGCCTTTTCTGCATCCGCCAAAATCGGCTCAACCTGCTTCTGGGCAGCATCTTCTGCCCGCGCCAGTGCGGTCTCAGCATCACGCTGGGCCTTTTCAGCGGCAGTCAAAGCAGCCTTTGCCGCCGCAGCATCAATATCAAGATCGGCCCGGAGGGCCACAGCCTCGTCCCGCAACCGCTCAACAGCCTCTTTTTCCGCAATCACTTCCAGCAACGCCTTCTCGGCCGCTTCCCGCTCCTCCCTCGCACGCTTTTCCGCCCTTTCAGCAACCTTCGCAACCTGTGCCAAATCCTCCGGCGTCTCCATTTTAATCCCAGTCTCGCCCGACTTGTATGCCTCAATCAAATGAGCCTTATACTCCGCCATCCCAATCGAAACGTAGTCCCGCTCCAAACCAAGATCGCGGATCGCCTGGGCAAGTAGCCGGTCCGCCTCACGGCTGACTCGGATATCTCGGGCGTAGTCATCTGCAGGGCGGATCCACTTTGTGTAAGTTCCACCTTTAGCCTCAACCGCCAATTTTTCCGCCACGGCCTCCTTGTTGCTGTCAGCCGCGCGTCGTCTGCACCCGGCAACCGCTTGTTCACAAAGCATTTTCGTATATCCCGCCCGCTGGGCCGCTTCCGGCTCGGTTTTCCCCAATTCCTGCAAATCATCCAGAACATCAAAGTGCCGCATCCAAAACATCACGCCCGGACCGGGGCCGTAGTGACACCCCGCTTTGGCATCCCACAGCCGGACTGGCACTACAGCCTCACCCACACCGGTTGCGGCTGTGCTTAAATAAGTTTCGTGACGCCAGACGTCATAGTGGGCGTGCTCAGAGTCTAAATGGAGGACCATCGACGTGAGTTTTGCATGCGTCTCTGGCCCTCGATAAGTGGCCTCATAAAATCTCCCCAAAGGCTCCATAATCGCCTCGAGGACCTGCCTACCCTCAAGCAAACAACCATCCTCAGTCATGCGCTGCAACGCTCTCGATAGGTAGGGAGAGAGACCGATCATATCACGATTACTCAAGGTCTCTGCATTGGTTTTTACTGCAAAAGTCTTCTTATTTCCCTCAGCGTCCACTAAAGTCTCCAACATTGACGACTCCCCCCGGAACGTTTTGACGTGCGGGATACGCTTAAGCACAACCCTCTGTCCCTTATCATCCCGGACAAACTTCCCGTCGTCGTCTTTTTCATAAACAATCCGGTCAGAGGTCCGGTTAAAAGTTTCCAGAAGCGAATCCATCCGGTTCCCACGCCTCACAAAATCTTGCGTGTCGCTGGGCTGTATCCAACCATCAACGCCGGCATCGAAATCAGGCTGACCCGGAACAATCGAAGTGTAAGCAATCGGCATCTTTTCGTTACCCTCACCCGGCTTTTTAGTCCCCAGCTTTTTCACCCCATTCTTCTCGCCTTTTTTTCTGCCTCGCATCTCAGGCATTCGGACAGCCTCACCATTGGGCCCCGGAACAAGCCGCGGAATCCGGTAACCCAGGTTATCATGCTCATCACGCCGGAGCACCGCAAACTCGGAGGGGAAGGAGGTTAGATCCTTTGCATCGGGCGTCAAATCATCAGGTTGAGTAACCGCTACCCGGACCCGGACAAATTTGGTCCCCTTGATTTTGCCATGCAAGTCCTTGAGCCGCTCTTTATCTCTCTTTTGCTCCTTGGACATGGTTTTGCCATGTGCCCTGCTACTCGGGGTTGCGCGCCCCCTAGTCGAGTTTGATCTCTTTCGTTTCATGCATTCATCTTACATGCTGAATCTAACATTTAAAGAATAACTTTAGAAAATTCGGGCAAGCACACGCCGAACAAATTACCCCTACGGGGCCGGTCGCTGCGCTCCCTAATTTGGTTCGGCGTGGCGCACCCCTACCGGGCTGCTTGCTTGGTCTCCGACGGCCAGGCTGCGCCTTGGAACCGGGGCAAAAGCCCCCTTGCCATAGGCAAGGCCCCCCCACGGTCCGCGCTTTAAGCGCAGGCACGACAGCCCCTATTAGTCAGCAATACGCTCTTAAATGCTCTTATCAGCCCATTAAACTCTATTAAATAGCCTTAATCAGCCTTTATCAGTTTTTATCAGTCTTATTATTAGTCATAAAAAAGATGTATCAGTCGTTATCCGCTTCTAATTGTTGTCAATACGCCTTTATCAGTTACAATCAGTCCGCAATCAGCCCAGTTACGCCATGACAGAAATTATCAGCCCCTTAACAGCCGCCCCCGCAGACGCAGTGGCTTATTACCGTGCTCATTGCCCGCCAAAAACCGCGCGGCGCGTCGGCCGAATTGAGTGGGAGCCAATACTTTTGGAGATGATCGAAGATCATTTGACCCACACCGAGGCGTGGGGATGGGCGCAGGCGCATCATGATCGCCTGGGATTCAAGCTGCCCGCTGAGAAAACACTCCGGGATTGGATGACCCAATTGCGTGCCGAACTCGGCAAACCGCTACGGCGGAGAAAACCAAATACGATACAACTGGAATCAAAATTTGAACCAGCAATTGAGACGCCCACCGCGCTGGTAAAATCACCGCCCACCGCGCGCGAAAAAACTCCGGATAAAACAAACAAAACCCAAGCCCAAATCCGCAATGAGGAGGAGGCCGCCGTATTCCAAAAAATAGCCGACGAAACCCGACAGATGGGTACAGAAGCGGCCCCCACAAAATCCGACAACACAAAAGAATCCAATATACCGGAATTCGTGGGGCCTACAGCCCCATCAGTAACCTGCACAAAAGAAGAGACTGAAGAATTTCAGAAACTTAGAAAAGACGCCTTGGCCGCATATATCGCCAAAATCACCGAGCTTGGCTACGAATTTTTGGAACCTTATGATGGATTTCGGCCTCCCAAAATCCGGAAAATCGCAGAAACCGCCCCTTATTAATATCTGTAATTGCCGCTATGCGGTACCGGCGGCGGCAAATACGGCTCCGTGTAGGCAGGCTCAAGTTGCCGGTCCCGGGAATATACAGGCAAATTCCTTTGTTTTGGACCAAGCGTAAACCCTTCGTCATGCAAGCGCCGTAGAAACTCATCGCGTGCAGGCATTTCCTCACCGCGCACCACGCGGTAAGCCATACGGATCATAACCCGCATAACCGTGGAGGTGGACGGTAGCTCCTTCCGAGCGGCTACGAGCGCGGAGTATCCACCAAATTCCTTACTGAGGTTTTCAACAAGACGGGCAACCAAGTCATTGAGTGCCGAGTCGTCTTCTTCTGTGATTCTCACCATTTTTTGCTTCACGGCTTTGATTGTAACGAAATTTTAGTGGTTGACCACATGTTTAAGGTGATATACACATTACTACGTTAACACGACAGCTAAACGCAATGAAATTCAAAAAAAAGAAGTCCTCCTCTGCCGCTTCAGGCGACTCCGCCCTGTTGGCGGCAAAATCCTGCCTAGGTGCGTGGCTGGCCTTGAATGGGCGGAGACTTGCAACCTTGGACATCATCCATATCACGACCGCCGCGCACTGTGTGAATGCAACCCGCAAAGGGTTTGACCAGGTCCATCTATTTCCACGCACCATGCCCAGATCATGCCCGACAAATTTTCTCGCGGGAATCTCACTGTTGAGGAACTCCGGAAAATCAACACCAAATAAACAAAAAACATGAATCTGGAACTCAAACAAACCAACAATCTAATCGCGGTCGCCGGGACTAAAGGGGGAATCGGAAAAACAGCCTTCACTATGGAAACCCATGTCGCCTGCAAATTGCGCAACATTCCTAGTATCGTCTGCACATTTGACAAATCAAATGATGCGCTTGTAGGTGCTATGCGAGACGAGAAGCTCGTTCGAAAACTCGCAATGCCCGACGGCTCCTTGCTGCTCGACACCTTCGGAGCTGCAATTGACGAGGCCCGCGCTAGCGGTGCCATCATCATCCTGGATATGCCCCCGGGGTTCAATGATCCGGACCACCCGCTGACACGGGCACTCACCGAATCGACCATTTTGGGGGAGTTCGACACAATCTCCGTCTTGATCCCCATCAAACCCGACTCGATAGACCTAGCCGGTGCCTTCGATGCTCTCGCTGTTTTCAACAGGATCGGGATGCGGATTGATCACGGCCTTGTCAGGGCGTGGAACAACAAATCCCCTAACCCTAACTGGAACTCCTTTCCTGCGTATGAAAAATTGGCTTCGATGTATCCGGTCTGGGAGTGCGGGTCATGGATGTCCTCCATGTCGGAGATGATCCAGCAGCGGGGTGCATTCGCTGATTTTCCCGCCATCCATCTCCTGCCCGCATTTTTCCAAGAAACAAGCGCCGAAATGTCCACCCAAAAACGTGGAGCACTCCGCGGAGCCGTAGCCCACCTGGAACGCGCCAACGACGCCATCTACAACAATATCCTCAAACATCTTACCCGTACGGTTACCTTCGCCGAAGCCAACCTGGAATCCAACGGTACGACCAAAGCCAAAAAATGAGCATGAACCAGAAGCCGCTGCTGAAAAGGCTGCAAGGGGAGCGCAGGATTCCCTTGCAGTCAAACTGTCGTATTGCTCTCAGAAAGCTGATTCTTGATTGGCTTCTATTCATCCGAAAGGCCGAAGGAGTAGATCCTAAAGTTTATCCAGCAGTAGAGTACGACTGCCACTACAACGCATACGAGGTGCAAATCACAGCTGAATATTCAGCTCTCGAAACAGAGGATTTGCTGCGGCCGAAGTTTGCCGAGATGTCCGGGAAACTCGATACGCTCATTGAGCAATCCCAGAATTTTGGAGCGGTTCACTCCACCCAAAAAACTGAAGCCTCGGAAAAGAGCCCTGCAAACCAAACGGCAAAGGTAACCGGCTGGCGCTCCTACGCGCGCGCCGGGGTCAAGTTCGGTAAAATGATGCCCACCCCCCCTTGGGTCATTGTCACCATCAGCTTCGCCTTGGTGACTGCGGTTGCCTGCATCCGCCTCGGTTCCAAACTCACCACGCTTGAGGATGCGATCTCTCAAAAAGACCTCGCCATCCAAAAATCCATGACCTCATTGAATAATCAGTTAACCGCCCAAGCTCATCAGTCCGTCCCGGACCAGATGACAGTTCAAAAATTTGGCAGTAACAATTACCTCGTGGAGTTGCCCGACGGCTCAACCAAGCCGATCAAAATCACAGTCAAGGGACCACCAGCTATCAGTGCCGCACCTTCCAACCCAGTCCGGGAGGAGCCAGCGGTCGGTGCAAAAACAAAAGAAAATCCATGAAACTCCACAACAAAACCACCCCGAATAAAACGCTAGGCAGGGGAAGCAACACTTGCCGGCCGTTGTATCTCTGCAACCAAACTGAGTGCAGCAAGCGACACCGGCTTGATATGAAAAAATCTTTGCGCCACGCATACGGCGAAAACCCTGAGCTCTCTCAGCTCCCAAAGATCTCGGACGCGATTGTCCGGGAACGGAGCCACAAAAAAAACAAAATAACACAATAAAGACAATGAAAACAGTGATCATCAAAATCACCCGTGAATGTGAGTCCGGCCAGCGCGAGAGTTGGCACAGGTCGTTTACCGAAATTGATCGCTCTCAGTTGGGAGCCCGCGCCTTCGCCGGTGGGGCCTACCTCAAACCGGGAGAACATCGTTTGGAGATGGGCCAGCTCGTCCTCCATGTCGCCCCCGTGGGAAGCGTCGAGAACGGCAGCAATGTTGCGGAAATCCTCCGGGTAACCGAGGCCCAAACCCTCGAACCGCTCACCGAACGGTTCCAGTGGAGGGAACAACAATGCACCATTCAGGACGTGGCGGCCACCCTTCTTGGGGTTCAGCCACCCATTCAGGATGAATATCGCAATCTGTCTGCTTACTCCGAGGAGGAACTTGAACTTGAACTTCGGAAACGCAGGAAAGTCCCCGCCTAAACAATAGCCAATGGCAGCAACCACCCGATCCGGCCTCAAACCCGCCCGAACCCTCGGGCGGGTTTTTGAGTTTATAGCCGAAAGTCGCGAAATCTCCATCATCAGTGCTGCCAGACTCCAAAACCCTTTGTCCGGAGGAAGCGCGCGAGTCGCTTTTCCTCCTGCAATGCCCTCTCCCTTGGAGCGGGTTTTTGTTCCGGCATCAGATCAAAACGCAACTTGATGGCATATTGATGGGCAAAGCGTGATGCATTGTGTCCCACAAGGTGATCGCGGAAGCGCTGCGGGGCTGTTTGACTAGTAGAACCGACGTAACATAACGGCATGCCGGCAACGTACTGCGGGTTCGCAATGGCAAACGCGGGGTCGGCGGCGGCATCCGTGGAAAGTTCGAGGACGTAGATGATCCGTGGATAGGACCGGTACACAGGGGACAGAGATCGGCTAAATTTGCTGGATTTGTCGGGGCGGGAATGGCGTTTCATAGGTAGATAATAACTTGTTAGGTGGTTTGCTGGCTTTATGTCACGGCCAGATGTTCTTTATGTTCGCTCACATAGCGTATGTCGAGTAAAATTTCCCTGGCACCTTAAGTTTCTCAACCTAGTTCATTTCCCGCGGCGGAGTTTCTTCTGCAAATCCTCCGGCTTCAAACGCCCATCCGCTGCTGCCTCCTCAATCTCCCGAAAAACCGACACCCAGCCAGGAGTTCTCTCCATCAATTTCTTCAGTGCGGCCATTGTCCGGCGATGATCCAAGTCCTCCAGATCGGTTACCGCCAGGCCGAGGACCTTGGCTATTTTTCTGAGATTGATCGGCCCCGGATATCTACGCCCCGCCTCAAGATCACAGACAAAGGATGGCGACACACCGGCTTGACGGCCGAGTTCACGCAACGTGATCCCCGCGGACTCCCTATGCGCGCGTACTTTATCACCGAGCGTGGGTTGCTTCATTTCGCCAGCACCATCAGCCACCGCCGCAGGGCGGGCAAGGCTGAAAATTCGTGAGGAAACGCGGGCGCGCGGGGTGCAAAGAAAAGATCCGGGGATTCGCTAGGTGAGTTGGGCGCGGGTCCTTTCGTCCCCGCTTGTTCTCACCTTGGCCTTTTCCGGGTCAGAAGGACCTCAAACACACATGAACTCAAATCACAACCAACGCCGTATCAACCGAGACACCAACCGTCTCGCCATGCAAATCCAGGGATCTTACGATCTCAAACCCCACAAAATCTGGAGGATCCGCACCGAAGCCGGCGTCCATGATTTTCGCATCGAAGGATTCTTTCTAGATGATCCCAAAACACGATCCCGAACCGCCGTCACCCATGTCAGAGTGAGTGACGTGGTAATGATCACCTTCACGGCCACCGACGGAATTCAACCCGACCCTTTGGGGTTCCTGATCAACGCAAAAGGTGTTCCGGTAGCGCTCGAAGATCTCTCGGGCTTCAACGTGAACCAAATTGTTTCGCATGGCCCCCTGATTGATTTCGACGGGCGCGCGTTCCTCCATGTTACCATGGAGGATCTGTGTGGATTCATGCGTGCGCGGCATCCACGGTGGTTGCAAAACCAGGTGGACGCAACACTCCGCTCCTGGCGAACTCATGCTCCTGATCTTTTCATCCGAGTTGCTCCCGCTCATTGGCTAGGAAAAAAAATCTGGCTGTTGGCAAACTTGGACCCACGGAAGGCTCTGGACGATTACAACAGGGATCTTGGAGACGATCTTCGCAAATTCTGCATCCGGCGGCTTGTGCCAAACAAGAATCGGACACTCAACCAATCGCTGCCAACCGCACTGAAGTCATCAGAACACTATCAGAACGCCTCCTATTTACTAAAAAACCATCTCCCGGAACTTGATGATAGGCAGATTCGAATCTGCGCTTTCGTCAACCCCAACGCGGCCCTCGCTCGCTACTCGCAAGTGCCAGACCTACGCCGCCGAGCTTTGTTGTTGTCGTGTGCATTCCGTCATGCATGGCCTAACAGGATCTTGATGAAGGACCCGGACTTCCATCGAGATGTCATCGAATCCTTAACGGAATTCTGCGAGGAATGGACGATCTCTAATCCAGCAGGCCTAGTAAGCGTTCTTCGGTTGATCTCGGATCGTATTCCTTTCCATCCTACTCCCAAGGAATTGGTCAGGATGATGAAACGGCTGGACCCGGCAGCGAAGGCGCAGGTCGCCGATTTCATCACGTCCCGAATCTGAACCCCATCAACCGAACTCTATCATTCAATGGGATTCTATCAATTGAGACAGCTATTTGAAACCGGGATGCTACTTGTCTCACCGGAAGTCCTGAACTCGAAACTCGATTACCAGCGGCTCCTTCGCCGCCACTTGTCAGGCGACTGGGGTGATATCTGCGAATATGACCAGAGCGAAAACTTTCGGGCCGTGGAGGCCGACGACGTGGTGCTGTCCCAATACCATGTCACCCTGTCTGGCGGCAAGCCCGGCATCCTGTGCATCATGACCGACCAACGTAGATTCTATACCGTAATCTTTTTTACTAACCATAAATATTAATTCTCATGAATTCAAATAACACTGCACATTCAAGAAACCATTATGCCATCCCCATGGAGGACGGTACCGCACTTCTGATTTTTGAATCGCATTGCGGAGACCGATCACGGATTCCGGATATCGTCAGATTCTACAAGGCCTGTTACGAGTTCACTCCCATGAATCGGGGGCGATTATTCGCCGCAGGTTCAGATCGGAATTGCTGCCTTGTGATCAAGGCTATCCGAGGAGACCTCGTCGTGATTGCGGAACCACGCTATCAGGAAGCGGGGTTCAATTGTCTTTTCCTTAGAATTGGCGAGGACCTTGTACCCGAGACCATCGAACATGGAAGGAAGCCGACCTACTCAGAAATTCATGAGGTTTTATCTAGTAATAAAACAAAACCTTCTGGATCTTTGTCGCTAACAAACGACGATCTCAGACTTTTGTTCTCCGCTCATGTGCCATCATGGTTGGAATCAATCCTCCTGGAACAACTTGATAGTTGGAAAACTCAGAATCTCTCGGCCTTTGTAAATTTCACACCATCAGCGCCCGAACCGGGCGATCTTGACCGCTGCGTCAGGGCGGCACCATTCGCCATGCTCGAACGATGGAAGAATCATCTCGATGATCGCTTGATAGAATGCTGTATCAGACTCTCCTCGGAGGGTGCCGTCCGGTATGCAATCGACAAAATCCCAGACCACTTGCGGGATGAATACCTTTTTGAAAACGCCGCGATCGCTTTGGACCTTTGGCCAACGAAGCTTTCAGAAACGGATTGGGCCACCTGTGCACTAGCTTTCCCGAAGGATGCCTACGCACTCAGGATACAGCTTACCACACGCAAGAAAGCTTATATTATCGCGACAGTCTACGACATCCTGTGGATCTATCCAACCTCGAATCCGAGTGCTGAAGAGCAAAAGGAAATAATGGAATCCATCGTGGAACATCCGGACGTCTGGCTCTCCCTGCATGAGTCGAACTTCATCAGAATGTTTGAAAAAATCGAACAGGTGGCTTCGGTCCGGCCCGGCTCCAGTGAGATACAATCCCTGATAAATCACTCCAGCAATAATGTTAGAAAGTGCATTCACGAATACATCGCTTCTCAGCTCTAAGGCAAAACGACTGCAACTGCATCAATCAACAATGAAAACACCACAAATACGAAGATACTGCATCCGCCATGCTGAAGACGGAACCGCTAGGCTCGCAATTGAAATCACACCGCCCTTGCAGGATGTTTGCTTGAGACCCGAAATCTTGCGTGAAGATCAGGATCGCGGTTGTTCCCGTTCCTGTCGGGATGGCATCCTCCCTCACGATTGCGTCTCGAGCGCGCTCGTCGTGATCGTTCATGTCCGCCCACAGGATGTCATCATCATCGGATTTTATGATACATCTGGAATTTTGGTTCGCCACGACCGATTCCAGATCTCGAAATCATTCATACCCGAACCGAGAGAATTCGAGAAAAGCCCAACGCCCGATAAGGTGGAGACACCGCAGAATGATCTCCCTCCAGGCACCGGAACTCTCGTCCACATGCACCCTGGCGAATTGAAAAAGTTGTTTAGCGACCATCACCCCAAATGGCTTCGATCCCGGCTGGATGCGGTTCTGGATTCGTGGGAAATGCAACTACCCATGTATTTCCTGCGCGTGGCACCACGCGCCAGGATCGCACGAAATCTGCCACTGCTGATCCATCACGATCCTAACCGTGCACTCTCAGAGTTCCAGAAGCTGCTGAATGTCGAAAAACTTCAGCATTGCATCCAACATGAGCCATTCGCGGCGGTCAAACACGCTTTCGTCAGAATTCCTCGGACCATCCGCATCGGACTTGTCCGGCAATTTTCAACTTATGTTCTGGAACATCATCTTGACCGCCTGAACGAACGGGAACTCGAAGCGGCTTCCTGCGCGGACGCGCGGACGGCATTCCCCTTGAGGCACTTTGTCGATGGCCGACGCCACGCCATCTTGCTCGCCAATTCCTATCCCTCTTCATTTTTCATGATGCCGCACTCGCACGATCCCGACTTCATGGCCGAAGTGAAGAACTCGGTCCTCGAACACCCGCGCATTTGGCGGAGCGCGCACCATCAAAGCTTCGCAATCCTGTTTCGCGCACTTTCGTCCACACTTGGTGTAGCATTCTCCGGGGAGGAACTGCTCACTCTGACCCAAAAACTAGGCCCGGCACTACGGTCGGAACTCAGAAGTTTCATTGGTGCAAGCATCTGATGTGCCTCTAATGCCGATTCACGGGAGACCTTCTCTCCATGTCATCAGGTAATCGGCACCTCCCGCTGATACATCTCCTTCACCATCGCGGTGACATTGCCTAAAGCCCGGTCCAACACCTTGTGCGCCGGACGATTGGTAGACGGGACCAACCTCGAAAGCTCCTCCAATTCAAACTTGGTGTCGTTCAACAACGTCAACACCCGGTTCTGATCCCCCTCATCCAGCAAATTGGCCATAGCCGACGATACCTGCAACCCATCCGTCCTGTCGAGCCCCGCATCTGAATCCGAATGACGTCAAAGGCTCGCGTTCACCGAATACCCCTCAACTTTCCTCCGCCCTGCATTTCCGGTCGGGGGAAAGCCTTCCCCCGCGAGGCTACTTCGTGCGCCTCGCCCCCTTCCCCTGGAGATGCATCTCCAAACCTCTCTCACTCCACACCCGGCGGACCGATCGGCTTCGCCGACGGACCGCCAGCCCCCCCGAATTCCTGCCGCAGTCCCGCCGATCACGTCTCTGACGTCATCAACGGAACC
>CAYRLT010000032.1:0-4491 GCA_964425095.1 uncultured Luteolibacter sp. | reverse complement strand
GGTTAGCTTGGAAAAGCCCTCCGATGATCATTCTCTGCGTGCTCCTGTTTAAATTCTTAATAGTCAGATTTTTGAACAGAAGGTACCGAAGGAAACGAAGGAGCATCGCGCTGGGCTTTTGCCTTTTGCCTTCGGATCTATCGCGGAAGAATTGAAAAGGTGAGGTCGGGACGTCCTTCGTTTGCTTTTGACTCAAAGCCGCCCCACGGCTTTTGATTCGGACGCTCCGCCAGCGTCCTCACTCCTTCGGAGCGAATAGCTCCTGTCCAAAAGGCCTACAAGCCTTCGGTGGTTTTGTTCAAATTCTTCATATTTGAAAGGTGCTTGAAAAAGCGAAACCCTAACCCTCCTTCTCTGCCTATGCGTTCAATCGAGAACGGTAGGAAACCATCAAAATCCCGATCTGGACAAAATCCGACTGCGAACTATGATTCACACATGACCGTCACACTTCCGCCTGCGCTAAACCAGCTTGTGAATCGACTCGTCCACACCGGTCGTTATACCGACGAAGGCGATGTGGTCCGTGAGGCCTTGCGCGTGCTCGAAAGGCAGGAGTTCGACGAATCTCCCGCACTCGAAGCGGCCATTCTTGAAGGTGTTGCTTCCCCACATCGTCACTATGATACTTCTGTCATGGATCGCATCCGCCAGAACGCCCGCTCCTCGGCATGAGTCTGGAAGTTCGTATCGAACGCGTTATGCACGGTGCGCGGGATCTTCCGAACCGTCTACTCGAAGATCCTGAAAAATAAGTGAACATCGAAGAGTCTAAAAGTCTGAAAGTCTTAAGGCCGAAGGTCAGTCCAGAATCCGCAGTTCTTCGACTTTTGACTTTAAGACCTTCGACTTTAAGACCGCGCAGCGTCTTCTTCTTCTTCTCTGCTCACTGATCACCGCTCACTGATCACTTCTTTCTCAGTTCCTCCTACGGCGCAGGAGCAGGAGCATGCCGATGCCGCCGAGAAGCGCGGCTCGGGGCTCGGGGATGGCGGTCATCCGTTTTCGGGGTTATCACCAGAGTTGTTACGCTGTAACACTTCGTAGTATAGATCCTCGGAGATGCGGATATTTGTTTGTTGAAGCCTAGAGACAGCTTCGGCGAGAGATAGGAGTTTTCTGTTTGCGGCGAGCTCAAGAAGGCCAAGGGTGCCAAGCAAGGGTAATCCGAGGTGACGTGCAGCTTTTCTAGCTGCCAGATCATCAAGAAGAACACCAGCCTTGGTTTCCCTCGCGATGGAAAGAACTTCGAGATCCGCCTGGGAGAGCCCGTAAAAATCGCCCTCTAATTTCCTATCGGCGCTGTGGATTAGACACCAAGACGGCAATTGGCGACTCCATGCCCTGACTTGAGCAGGGGCGGCAGAAGCCATCAATTCATGATAGACGGAATCTGGGATCAGAATCTGTTGGAACAATACGGGCAAGAGCTCAACCGCCTCAATTTGAATCAAGTAATTGAGCGGCCCAGTATCACAGACCAATCGTTTCATGTTTCGGAAAAAGCCGAAAGATCATCGGGTTCTTTGCAGATCAGCCCACTCACGGGCATGTCGTGGCGTGCGCGAAACGCATCCGCCTTCCAGTAATCCGCACCGACACCCGCAAGACGCCCCATGGTGCGAAGACTGATACGGCCTTCACGATAAAGCTCCAATGAAATCAGTTCTCGCGCCTGCCTGAGACGATCCGTGACGTCGGACCCCAGTTCGTTGACGATATCGTCAGGTATTTCGATGGTCAGAGGCATGGAGGCATTGTAATGGCATTATCGTCCAGGTCAAGACAGGAGGAAGAGCCTTAAAGTCAAAGGTCTTAAGGTCGAAGGTCAGTCCAGAATCCGCGGTTCTTCGACTTTTGACTTTAAGACCTTTGACTTTAAGACCGCGCAACGTCTTCTTCTTCTTCTCCTCTGCTCACTGATCACTGCCCACTGATCACTTCTTCCTCCCCTCAGTTCCTCCTACGGCGCAGAAGCAGGAGCATGCCGATGCCGCCGAGAAGCGCGGCGCACCGGGAGCGCTGACGCCCAACCTCGGCACGTCCATGAAAAAAGCCAATGAGTGATGGCGAAGCGCTTTTCATTGCCCCCTCATGGCTGGATCGAAGAGGAAGATTTTTGAACAGGAGCACGCAGAGGGGTGACAATTGGAGGGATTTCCAAACGGACCATTGGCTTCTCTCTCGCATACAGATTGATTTGACAGAATGTACATTATGTGCAAAATTTAGACCGTATTCGCTTGGATCGCAATTCATGAAAACCATCTCATCAACGGACGCTCGGCAAAACTTTGGATGGTTTCTGGACACCGGAAGCCATGAGATTCTAGTGGTGAAAAGGCAGAATCGCGAGATCGGAGCTTTCATCCCGATGAAGGAATTGGAAAAACTTCGGAAACTGCGAGATCGAGAATATCAAAAAGCGGTCAAGGAACTCTCCGGAGAGGCAAAAGCGAAAGGACTCACTGAAAAGAAACTGCAAGAGATCCTTTCCGAAATCAATCCTTCCTGATTACCACAAAATGCTGGTTATCGATACCAATGTTCTCATCAGCGCGGTAATTTTTCCAAAAAATCAACTGGGCCAGATTATCAGGAAAGCGCTTGAACTCCATTGCTTCGCTCTTTCGGAAACAACATTTGCCGAACTCCAGCAGGTGTTGAATCGCGAAAAATTCGACCGTTATCTCGGCAAGCATACCCGCTTGAATTTTCTGGAGAAGACAGCGGCCAAAGCGCACTGGATTGAAATTGATTGCATCGCCCCTGTGCAGGATTGCAGGGATGAAAAGGATAACAAGTTTCTGGAATTGGCGCTGGCCTCAAAGGCGGATTTTTTGATCACGGGTGACCTGGATTTGCTTGTGTTAGATCCTTACTGCGGCATCCGGATTTTGACGGCGACGGCATTTGGAGCTTTGATAGAGATTTGACCGAAATTCTTACGAAGAACGCCCACCTCGGCACGCCCATGAAAAAAGCCAATGAGTGATGGCGAAGCACTTTTAATTGGCATACATGGTCAGAGAAGAGAATTGAACCGCGAAGCCGCAAAGATCGCAAAGGGACGCAAAGCGGGGACGATGAAATTATTAATGGTAGGGCGTGACCGCCGGGCGCGCCCACTTATCCGCCGCATGGCGGTGCGCATGTGAGGCGCCTGAAAAAGCGAAACCCAAAGCGCGAAGCATTCACTTTCACCTCTGCATCTCGCGCTCGGGCGACAAGTGGGCGCGCCACGGCGGTCACGCCCTACCGGACAAATGGTCGGATTGAAGAGGATGAGTCGGAAAGTCTAAAGGTCAGTCCAGAATCCGCGGTTCTTCGACTTTTGACTTTAAGACCTTCGACTTTAAGACCGCGCAGCGTCTTCTTCTTCTTCTCTGCTCACTGATCACTTCTTTCTCAGTTCCTCCTACGGCGCAGGAGCAGGAGCATGCCTATGCCGCCGAGAAGCGCGGCGCGGGGCTCGGGGATAACAGCCATGGCGGTCATGGTGACGTAGTTGGGACTGGTGAGATCGCCTGTGTAGTTGGTGCCTGCAACCGTGTCGTTGTAATCGAACTGCCACTGGACATCGCTGAAGGTGAACGTGTCGCCATCTGCAAGGACTCCACCGAGGTATTCGAAGAGACCGGTGTTCCAGTTGCCGGTGTAGCTGATGAGGGTGATCTTAGCTCCATTCGTCCATGCACCTATCGTTCCGAGTTCTCCGAGGGTGAGTATGGAATCATGGGTCAGAGCCAAGTTCAGATCTCCGGTAATGAAGGTAAGATCACCTGCGATAGTTGCTGCGGCGTCCTTATCGATCTCTTGGGCGAAGATGGAATTGGCCGCCAAATTCACGGTGCCAGAGCCGAAGCTTTCGATGCTGTTGCCAGCTGCGAGCGTGCCTCCGTCTTCGATGGTGACGGAACCCGTGGTGCTTCCGCTGCCTTGGAGAGTCGCTCCGGTTTGGACGGTGGTGCTGGTGCTCGCCAGAGTGCCGTTCACGGCGAGGACCCCGGCGGTGACCGTGGTCGCTCCGGTGTAGGTGTTGGTGGCCGTCAGCGTTGTCGTGCCTGCGCCATCCTTGATCAAGCCACCCGCGCCACTGATGGCGACGGTTTGGACGGTGGTGTTGCCTGCGCCACCGATGGTGACGTTGTTGAACAAGGAGGTGACGACACCACCAGTGAGCGTCAGGGCTCCGCTGGCATCCGAATTGATGCGCGCACCGCCGGCGCCGATGGTGATCGCACCTTGGTAAATCGAGGTGTTGCTGGTGATGTTGCGCAGAGCTCCACCGCTGGAAATGCCTGTGCCGGTGATGGTCAGGGCTTCGGCGCCGATGACAGCGCTGTTAGCCAGTTCGAGAGCTGCGTTATTTTGGACGATGATGCCGGCATTCAATGTATTCGTGGCGGTGCCGGCAGCAGTAGCGTTCCGCAGTTGCAGGACGCCTTGGTTGACGTAAGTGACGCCGGTGTAGGCATTGGCTGAAGAGAC
>CAYRLT010000031.1:0-2017 GCA_964425095.1 uncultured Luteolibacter sp. | reverse complement strand
ATCCAATGACCACTTCTGGTTCACCTTTTTCCACGAAGCCAAGCACGTGCTTCAAAAGCGCAAGAAGGACATCTTTTTGGAAGGTGCAAACGCGGAACATGAGGATCAGAAGCGCGAGAATGAGGCGAACCGCTTCTCCGGCAACCTCCTGATTCCCGCTGGGGAATGGGAGCAATTCGTAACAAACGAGACCGAAAGGGGATCCGCCGCGATTCGGGCCTTCGCAAACCGCATCAGCATCCATCCCGGGATTGTGGCGGGGCGCATGATGCGCGAGAAGCTGCTGGATTATTCTCATCCAGCCAGAAATCTGATTGCCAAATTTGTATGGAGTTGAGGTCTATTTCTTGCCCCCTCCCGCCGGCGCGACGCCTCCGATTCTAACGAATCTTCCGGTGCTCGCTCGGCGAATGGCCGTGGCGTGCGCGGAAGACTCTCGCGAAATACTGGCTGGATTGGAAACCGCAGCGGAACGCGATCTCGGTGACGCTCGCCTCCGGCTGATCCTGCAACAATCGCGCAGCGGCTTCCAGGCGGCGGCGCGTGAGGTGTTCCATCGGCGGGACATTGACGAGTTTGCGGCAGAAATGGGCGAAATGCGTGCGACCGAGGCCGCAGGCTTCCGCCATTGAATCGAGTGTCCATGGCTCGTCGAGCCGACGGTGCAGGTTTTCGAGAAATAGCAGCACCGTGCGTTCGCTGCCGGCAAGGGTTTCGTCGAGCCGCGGGTTGCGTGATTCTAACAATTCCGCCAGAAGGACAATCAGTTCGTTGATGAGGATCTTGAGGCGCGTCTGGTTGGCGATGCTGTCACCCAGCGCGACGGTTTCATCGATGCGTTCGAAACATCGGCCGATCTCTCGATTGCCATGCCAGACGGGTTGCTCGTTTTGGCGCAGCAGATCGGTGAGGCGTTGCAGGCTGGTTTGTGGAAAGAGCAGCCAGTCCGGCCAGTGCCATGGCTGGTTGGGGCGGCGCATGCCTACGTCCAGGATCAACCAGGAATAATGATTGGCGGGGACATTGGGGTTGCCGACACGGTGGCGCTGCCACGGGCGGGTGATGGTGAGATCGCCGGGTTTGAGTTGATAGAGTTTTTTGTCGACACGGAACGGCAGCGATCCCGCGGCGAGGTGGCCGATTTCGAGGCCCTCGTTGCAATGCCAGTCGAGGCCCCAGTCCTGGTCGAAGGTGGCATTCCAGTAGCCGGCCATGAGGATTTCCTTGAGATCGTTTTTGGGCAATCGGGTGCCGGGATAGCTGCCGCGTCCAAGCGCCGCCAGCCGCAGGTCGCCGCGGGTGGACGCCGCCTTGAGCGGTTCGCAGGTGTCCGCGTGGTAGAGCTCGCTGGCGGTGCGGAACGTGGTGCGCTGTTTCATTGGGACTGGATGTGTAATATTTACCAGTGGGCGACTTTGCAAGATTGCAGATGCGGTGATCGTTATGTTTCCATTCGTTCATGAAACGCCCCTCTCGCATTTTCATTGGTTTCGCCGCCTTGCTCGGCCTTGCCGCGGGCAGTGCTTCGGGAGCCGATGCCAAGTTGCGGGTGCTCATCCTCAGCGGCGCGAACAATCACAATTGGAAGACCACCACGCCAGCGATCAAGGCGACATTGGAGGAATCCGGCCGCTTTGAAGTGGACGTCGAGGAGCGTGTGATGGACATGAAGCCCGAATCGTTTACCCCGTATGCCGCGATTGTGAGCAATTTCAACACCTTCGGCAAGGATGCCCCGGCAAAAAAGGAGTGGGATGCGGCGACGAAGAAGGGATTCCTCGATCACATCGCGAAAGGTCATGGTCTCGTCATCGTTCACGCTGGCAGCTCTGTGTTTTACGATTGGCCGGAGTTCCACCAACTCGCCTGCGGGACTTGGAAGGACGGCACATCCCATGGAGCGATCCACGTCAACCGGGTGACCTTCAATGACCCGGACTCACCGATCACCCGGGGACTGGAGCCATTCTGGATCCGGGATGAGTTCTGGCAGAAAACCCTGATGTCTCGCGTAGCC
>CAYRLT010000030.1:0-3079 GCA_964425095.1 uncultured Luteolibacter sp. | reverse complement strand
CATATCATGAAAATCAATACACACTCCCATGTCCGTTTGAGTTCCATCGCACTGGCCACGGCCTTGCTAGGTACCTTATCCACCACGCATGCCGCGTCGATCCTGGTCGCGAACCATAGCTTCGAGAGTCCCGTGACTTCGGATTATGTGGGCGTGGGTGAGTATGCCGGGGCCAACAGCTTGGCCAACTACGGTTGGAATATCTCCGGCGCAAACACCTATCTCGTCAAAAACGGAGGCTTGGTTTCCTACACAAGTGGTGTGGATGGGAATCAGGCGCTCTTCTTTGAACCCTACAACGATGGCAACGTTATGGTTTATCAAAATACCGGAGCGACATACGCTGCTGGCACCTATACCCTCACGGTCAATGTTGGCATGGGGACAGGATTCGCGGACTATAGCGAAGATGCCTCCGCTGAGTTCCAACTGCTCGCCTATGATGGATCCTACAATTACGATCTCGGGGTTGCTGCAACGACCATCCCAGCGGCACAGTTGGTGGCATCTCCGGGCAATCTTGGCACTTACACCTACACTTTGGCGCTGACCGGAAGCGAGAGTTTCATCGGCGATACCGTTGCCATCGTTTTGAAGGCCAACAAGAACAACAGCACGTATCAGAACGTCTCCTATGACAATGTGCGGCTCGACTTCACGGCCATTCCCGAGCCTTCCAGCGTTACGATGCTTCTGGGTGGCATCGGAGCCCTGACCCTGCTTCGTCGCCGTAGCGTCTGAGCGCGGTGACTTGGAGGGTGTTTTCATTCAAAATGCGTCCGTCGTTGAACTCGGCGGGCGCTTTTTCTGTGCCATGAGAGAGGTGTGTCGAGGATCGGAGATCGAAGACGGGCTGATCGCGGGCATGCCCCGAGGTTCCACATTCGGCTCGACAGCCATACACGGCGACGGTCAGCCTCTTGTGTCTGCCATGGGCGTGCGCAAAGCCAGTCAGGGAGCTCCGGAGGTTCCCAACCACTTGATCTCCGCCAGTGATCTGGCGGCCGGGATTCTCCGCCTACTCTCCAGCGGTGGTGTGCGTGCCGGCCTTCGACTGCGGCCGGTGCGTGATCTCGGCGGGCTTTTCAAAGTAGACAAGGCAAAGGTCTGCGAGGCCCTCGACGAGTTGGTGGAGATGGGGATTCTCATCAAGCGTCATGGCAGCGGCACATTCATTCGGACTGTGCCGCAGGCAAAGCCCATGGGTAGAGTTGTGGCCGCCTTCAAAAAAATTCGCGTTGCGGACATTCTTGCCCCGGAGGGGGATGGTGCCTCACGCCGCAAACCGCTGCGACGCCATCAAAATCTGAGTTTTCAAATGTGGGGCGATACCACGACAGCGCTGCCCGTGCTCGAAAGCATTGCAGTCGGGATCAAGGATGTCTTTGACCCTGCAGGTCACCGGATGCAGATGTGCTCCGCTGTCGATTCCCGGGGGCGCGTGCTTGATCCCGAAGTGATCGCCCAACGAGTCGCGAAAGAGCCGGCCGACGGTTACTGGGTGATGGGTCCGTTTGATAAAGTTTTCGAGCAGCAGTTCAACGAAACGGGCAAGCCGTGGTTCAGCTTCGGATTCTCCGGACCCCTGCGACATCATCCAGGCATGATCATGGATTGCCTCGAGGCAGCGGAACGCGGCACGCAGGCGCTGCTGGAGGGGGGGTGCAGACGTGTGGCCATGCTGGCATACGCCGGCAAGGAGCGGGACCGCGACTTCGAGTTGTTCCAGTATTCCCGGGCCCTGCGCGAGGCGGGGGTGGCGGATTATCATGAGGCGCGCTTTATCAAGGCGAATCGCAAGGAGGTCCGCCGGGCCATTTCAGATTTCCTTGATTCGGGCTCTCCTCCCGATGGTATCTACATTGCAGACGACACCCTGCTCCCGCTCGTGGCGGAGGAACTCGAAAAACGCGGCATTGTACCGGGGCGCGATCTGGGCGTGGTAACCTACTGGAACGAGGGTTTTGAACGGCAGGGCACGGTGGATTGGAGCCGGATGGAAACTTCGCCACGCCGTTTCGGTCAAGCGCTGGCGAGGAGCCTGCTCGCCGCGACCCAGTCGACCGCCACCGGGCTGGCCAGCTACCGCATCCTCGCCGAATGGCACCCGGGCAGCACCCATTTCGCCGCCAGCCCGCGGCCAGTGCACTAGTTCAGGCCATCCAACCTGGAGTTTGGTTCGTCACTTTTCCTGGTTCGATACGATCGTGTTGGTTCCGCCCTTTTCCGTCATGGCCCGCACGTGGGCTGAGGGCGAGCGACCTTCCATGCGTTTGAAGCAGCGGGAGAATTGAAACTCGGATGAGAAGCCGAGCCGGTATGCGGTTGCCTTAACCGAGAGGTTTTCATTCACGAGTAGGCGTTTGGCGGCCTCCATTTTCAGGCGGACAATTGTCTGATAAGGAGTTTCACCGGAAAGTTTCCGATAGGTGTGGGCAAAGGTGGAAAGTCCGAGACCGGCATGGTGTGCAAGGTCTTCCACGGTAAGCATCTCGGCGATGCGGGAGCGGATATGTTTCTCTACCTTGGACTGGAGGTTGGGTTTTGCGGGGAGATCCTGAGTGGTGCGAATGATGTGCAGGCGCGGTGCGGTCGGTTTGGCCGTAGCAGCCAACGCAAGCAGGTCGAGAAAGGCGGCTTGAGCGCGCCACTCGAACCCCGATTGCCGACAAAAAAGCTCCCGGCTGATTTGTCCGATGCGCTGGGGAGCGATCGACTCAGGATCTTCGAAGTGGCAGTAGCCGTGAGGGTTGGTGAGGGCGTTCAGCGCACGCAGCATTTGCCCCTTGGCGGTAAACAGGATCCATGATTCGTGGGCCAAGCCACCCTCTTTCTGCCATTCCTCAAACCGCAGATTGGGCCGATAGAGCGCCACCATTCCCGCCTTTCTAATGAACTCCGCGCCGCCGTTGATGCGTTGCGGTTGATCGGCGTGCGAGACATCCAGCACCCACCATTTCCAGCAGGACTGCCACCAGCGGGTAGATGCGAAATGCGTCGTTCCGGAATTGGCCGAGTGCAGCCAGGCCTGCAGGTTCTGCCTGGATTTCTCGAGGTGCCCGCCGAGTTGCATCGGTGG
>CAYRLT010000029.1:0-6397 GCA_964425095.1 uncultured Luteolibacter sp. | reverse complement strand
AAAGAGCCACGCTACTACCAGCGCATTGCCATCGACCGCAGCATCGAGGCCATTGCCCGCGGCCAGAATCGTATCCTGTTGGTCATGGCCACCGGCACCGGAAAAACCTACACCGCCTTCCAGATCATCTGGCGCTTGTGGAAATCCGGGACCAAGAAACGCATCCTCTTCCTCGCTGATCGGAATGTCCTCATCGACCAGACGATGGTGAACGATTTCCGCCCTTTCGGCTCCGCGATGGCCAAACTCAGCGCTAAATCCAAGACCATCCAACGCGACGACGGCACCGAGTCCAGGATCACCACCGCCATCAAGGGCAAGTCCCGCCGGATCGAAACCGCCTACGAAATCTATCTCGGCCTCTATCAGGCCATCACCGGTCCCGAGGAAAAGCAGAAAATCTACAAGGAGCTCTCCAAGGACTTCTTCGATCTCATCATCATCGACGAGTGCCATCGCGGCAGCGCGGCGGAGGACTCCGCCTGGCGGGAAATCCTCGAACACTTCTCATCCGCTACCCAGATCGGACTCACCGCCACGCCCAAGGAGACGGAATATGTCTCCAACATCGAATACTTCGGCGATCCACTCTACACCTACTCGCTCAAACAGGGCATCTCCGACGGTTTCCTCGCTCCCTACAAGGTGGTGAAAGTCCACATCGACAAGGACGTGGAAGGTTACCGGCCCGAGCCGGGCAAAACCGACGTGGATGGCGACGAAGTCGAAGACCGGATCTACAACCAAAAGGACTTCGACCGGAACATCATCATCGACGAACGCACCAAACTCGTTGCCAAGACCATCACGCGTTACCTCAAGGAAACCGGCGACCCCTATCAGAAAACCATGGTCTTCTGCGTGGACACCGAACACGCCCTCCGCATGCGGCAGGCGCTGATCAATGAAAACCAAGCGCTCGTCCAAAAGGATTCGCGCTACATCATGCGCATCACTGGCAACGACAAAGCCGGCGTAGATCAGCTCGATAACTTCATCGATCCGGAGAGTAAATACCCGGTCATCGTCACCACCTCGCGCCTGCTCTCTACTGGCGTCGATGCCCAGACTTGTCGCCTCATCGTCATCGACCGCGAAGTCGGCTCCATGACCGAGTTCAAGCAGATCATCGGCCGCGGCACCCGCATCCACAAGGACACCGAGAAATTCTACTTCACCCTGATCGACTTCCGCCAGGCGACCCACCATTTTGCCGATCCCGACTTCGACGGCGATCCGGTCCAGATCTACGAACCCGAAGCAAACGGCCCCATCGCCCCGCCGGATCCTGATGAGGGGAAAATGCACGAGGACCCACCCGATTCGGACGGAGATCCGTCTGACCCGGAAGGCGAGCCCGAAGAAATTCTTGTCGAGCCACCCGGCCCGCCCGGAACCGAGCGCCCCGGTCCCGAGCCTCGCAGAAAAATCCGCATTGACGGTATTGCCGTCACTATCCTGCTGGAACGCGTCGAATACATGGACGAGCACGGCAAGCTCGTCACCGAGTCCCTGCGCGATTACTCCCGCAAGACCATCCTCAAGGAATACGCCTCGCTCGATGACTTCCTCCGCTCCTGGAACTCCGCCGCACGTAAGCGCGCCATCCTCGATGAAATGGAAGCCAATGGACTAGCTCTCGACATCCTCGGCCAAGACGTAAACCCGGAGCTCGATGCCTTCGATCTCATCTGCCACGTCGCCTACGGCCAGCCGCCGCTCACCCGCAAGCAGCGCGCCGCGAAGGTCCTGCACAACGGCTTTTTCAGCAAACACGGTGCCGAAGCCCGCGCCGTGCTCCAAGCCCTGCTAGACCGATATGCCGATGTCGGCCAGTTCGACATTGAAGATCCTGCCGTCCTCCATCAGAAACCCTTCAACGAAATCGGCAAGCCGCTCGAAATCGCCGCTTTCTTCGGCGGTCCCGAGGGCTACAATCAAGCCATCCGCGAACTCGAAGCCTCTCTCTACTCAGCAGCCTAACTCATGTCACTCACCGCCACCATCAAGTCCATCCAGAATGAAATGCGCAAAGACGAGGGCGTCGGCGGCGACGACCAGCGCATCGAGCAACTCGCATGGATGCTCTTTCTGAAAATCTACGATGCCAAGGAAGCCGAGTGGGAATTCACCGATCCCACCTACAAGTCCCCGATCCCGAAGAAACTCAAGTGGCGGAACTGGGCTGCCGATCCCGAGGGCATGACCGGCGAGACCCTGCTGGACTTCGTCAACAACGAGCTTTTCCCCGGACTCCAGAATCTAACGCTCGGCAAAAACGACGGCCGCGCCCGCATCGTGCGTGAGGTTTTCGATGGCGGTTACAACTACATGCGCAGCGGCCAGCAGCTCCGCAAGATCATCAACAAACTGGAAGACATCGATTTCAACAGCCTCAAGGAGCGCCAGCACTTTGGCGACATCTACGAGAAAATCCTCAGCGACCTCCAGTCTGCTGGAAACTCCGGGGAATTCTACACGCCCCGCGCCGTCACCCAGTTCATGGCGGACCGCATCAATCCGAAACCCGGCGAAATCCTCATCGACCCCGCCTGCGGCACCGGCGGCTTCCTCACTTGCGCCATCAACCACATGCGCAAGCACCATGTGAAGGGCGTGAAACAGGAACGTCTGCTCCTGTCCTGCCTGCGCGGCGTCGAGAAAAAGCACATGCCCCACCTGCTGTGCATGACCAATCTCCTGCTCCACGACATCGAGGACCCCGGCTTCGTCCGCCATGATAACACGCTGGCCCGGCCCTACACCAGTTGGACCAAGGACGAGCGCGTGGACATCGTGCTCACCAACCCGCCCTTCGGTGGCAAGGAAACCGACGGCATCGAAAGCAATTTTCCAAAAGCCTATCAGACCCGCGAAACCGCCGATCTCTTCCTCGCCCTCATCCTCCGCCTGCTCAAGCCCGGCGGCCGCTGCGCCATTGTCCTCCCGGACGGCACCCTCTTCGGCGAGGGCGTGAAAACCCGGCTCAAGGAAGCGCTGCTTACCGAGTGCAATCTCCACACCATCGTCCGCCTGCCGAATGGCGTCTTCGCCCCCTACACCGGCATCAAGACCAACCTGCTGTTCTTCACCAAGGGCCAGCCCACGAAGGAAATCTGGTATTACGAGCATCCCTATCCGCCCGGGGTGAAAAGCTACAACAAGACCAAGCCGATGACCTTCGAGGAATTCGGCCCCGAACGCGAGTGGTGGGACAATCGCGTGGAAAACGAGCAGGCCTGGCGCGTCTCCATCGATGAAATCAAGGCCGGCAACTACAACCTCGATCTTAAGAACCCGCACAACGCCGACACCGGCCCCGGCGACGTCGATCACCTCCTGCCCGCCTACGAAAAACTCCTCACCCAGATCGCCAACACCCGGGCGCAGTTGAAAAAGGAACTCCACCACGCCCTCACCGCCAAAGCCTGATCCGGCTCTTGACCATTTTCGACTCGCCACGGCTCCCGCCATCATGAAGCCTTCATCCAACAACACCTCCCACGCCTCTCCACGATGCGCACCAAGGGAGGTTACTTTTTTCTGGGGAGTTGCAGCCGACGACCGGCTGCCGCTCGAAATTCCAAAAATGCCTTGCCGGCCACGTAGCTTGATATATCTCTGCGGCAACAACACCTCCCACGCCTCTCCACGATGCGCACCAGGGAGGTTACTTTTTTCCGGGGTTTGGCGGACTCCCGATGGCAATTTCTTCAGCCCCAACGGGGCAGCACACGACAGCCCGGGGCAACGCCCTGGGAACCGATGCATCCCATTCACCAATAGCCCCAACGGGGCGACCAATGTCAGCCTAGGGCAACGCCCTAGGAATCCGGATCCCATACATACCCGAGCCCTGAAGGGGCGATCAAAACCATGCCGCAATCCCTCGCCCGCCTTCACGTGCATTTGGTTTTCAGCACCAAGAACCGCGAACCCATCATCACCGATTCCGTTCGTGGTTCGTTGCATGCCTACATGGCCACCGTTCTTCAAAACCTCGGCTGCCATCCGGTCCTTATCAATTCCGTCGAAGATCACATCCACCTTCTCTTCGAACTCGCTCGCACCGTGTCCGTCAGTCAGGCCGTGGAAGACGTCAAAAAATCCTCGTCCAAATGGATCAAGGAACAGGGATCGGAATTTCGGACCTTCGCATGGCAATCGGGATACGGTGCCTTCGCCGTTTCCGAATCCAACGTCGAAGTCGTGCGGGAATACATCGCCAATCAACGCGAACACCATCGAAAGAAGACCTTTCAAGATGAATACCGGGCGTTTCTCAAACGGCACAATGTTGCATTCGATGAACGATACGTCTGGGATTAATCCGCGATTTGGGTCACCCCGTTGGGGTTCCGGTATCTTTTCAAAACAACGACCCAGGGCGTTGCCCTGGGCTACCGTGGATTGCCCCTTTGGGGCGCGGGATGAATCGAACCGCCGGGGACGTGCGGGCATCGTGCATTCGGACCGTCGGGGACGTGCGGGCATCGTGCATTCGGACCGCCGGGGACGTGCGGGCATCGTGCATTCGGACCGCCGGGGACGTGCGGGTATCGTGCATTCGGACCGTCGGGGACGTGCGGGTATCGTGCATTCGAACCGCCGGGGACGTGCGGGCATCGTGCATTCGGACCGCCGGGGACGTGCGGGCACCAGGGCGTTGCCCTTCGCTACCGTGGGATGCCCCTTTGGGGCGTACGATTTGTGCCCCAAAGGGGCAAACTACGACAGCCCGGGGCAACGCCCCGGGAACACGGCCCCCCACATTTTTCAAGCCCTGAAGGGGCGTCCCATCTCCAGCGCCAACGGCGCGACCTACGATAGCCTAGGGCAACGCCCTGGGACACCCGCCCCCCACATTTCCCAAGCCCTAACGGGGCGCACCATCCGATGACCCTCGATACGTTCGTCAAAAAGTTCGACCAATTCGCCGCCGCCCCCAATGCCGTGGCGAAAATGCGGGAGTTGGTGCTAGAACTAGCGGTTCAAGGAAAACTTGTTTCGCAAGATCCCAATGACAAACCGGCAAGTGCCATTCTCAAAAAGATCGACGAGTCACGCCGTCAGTTACCCAGAGGAGCAATACGTAAGAAACTTGAGCAGATCCCGGCTATCGATTCTGAGGAATTGCCATTTATGCTTCCGAAAGGGTGGGAATGGTGCCGTCTCGGAAGTCTGGGCAGCATCGGTTCTAGCTGTCGTGTTCACCAAAAGGATTGGACATCAAGCGGGGTTCCATTCCTTCGCGCCCGAGAAATTGTCAAGCTGGCGAAGTTTGGACAGGTGGACAATGAGCTGTTCATATCGGAAGAACTTTTTCAGGAGCTGTCCAAGGATGGGCTAACACCCGAGAAAGATGACCTGATGATTACAGGCGTCGGAACAATTGGGATTCCATATATCGTCAAGAATACTGACAGATTTTATTTCAAGGATGCCAGTGTCTTGATCTTCAAAAACTTGTTTCGTCAGTATCCACTCTACCTCCATGCGGTTCTCCAGTCGCCCTACGGCATTAAGGAAATTCATCGAGATAGCATGGGAACCACGGTTCATACGCTCACAATTATCCGAGCCAACCTAATCCCAATCCCCCTCCCACCCCTCGCCGAGCAAAAGCGCATCGTCGCCAAGGTGGATGAGTTGATGGCCTTGTGTGATCGGTTGGAGGCCCAGCAGCAGGAACGCGACGAGCAGGCCAGCGCCCTCGCCCGCGCCTCGCTCGCCCGCTTTGCCGAAGCGCCCACCCCGGCGAATCTCAATCTGCTCTTCCACAAGTCTTACAATATCTCGCCTACGGAGTTGCGTAAGGCCATTCTTGCAATGGCAGTAAAAGGGAAACTTGTGCCGCAGGATCCAAAGGAGGAATCGGCAGAAAAGTTGATCGCTCGTCTTGAAGAAGGCAGAACGGTCCTTGCAAAAAAACAAGGAGTTCGCCTTCCAAAGGATGTTCCGGTTCTCACGGCTGAAGATCATCCCCACGATATTCCTAAAACGTGGAAGTGGAGTCGGATCGGACACCTCGCACTCGTGATCGACTATGGAACTTCCCAGAAGTCACATGGTGATTCGTCCAAAGTTCCAGTCTATCGAATGGGTAACATCGTAGGCGGACGCCTGATCGATGAGAGCCTCAAATACGTCGATCCCACTATTGACGATCTCCCGAAGCTCTATCTGAAAACAGACGACATCCTCTTCAATCGGACGAATAGTTACGAACTGGTTGGCAAGTCTGGCATCTTCACAGGACAAGACGATACAACGACGTTTGCATCCTACCTCATCCGCATTCGTCTTCCCTCGACCTTGCTGTTTCCGACCTATTTCAGTGTGGCGATGAACGCTCCGTATTTCCGGCAGACACAGATCGAACCGGAAGTCGTCCAAC